>CACWJV010000015.1 GCA_902761265.1 Oscillospiraceae bacterium
CGCTGCGCTTCGCCGCTGTCGAACTTCCAAAGATAGCTGGAAATCGGGATCTGAAACGGCTTCACATAGACCTTTTCGGGCGCAATATGATAGCCCTGCAAAATTTCCCGCATCCGCTCCAGGCTGACGCCGGGCATTTCAATCGTCTGCTCAAAGGTATGACTTTCCGGCGCACCGGGCAGCAGGCTGTACTTTGTGTTTTCTTCAGACAGTTTCCAGACGTAGATCGTCAGTCCTTTCGAAGCGTCATACGTTGTGAAGCTGTCCGTAGTCAGGCGTGTGGTCGGCACGGGTGCATTTTCAGCCGTCTTTTCGTCGTCCGGTGTACTTACTATCAAGATATTATGAAACGTGGACAGGATTGGCGGATAGGTTTCCAAAATTGGTGCGTTCATCGGATAGTCCACCCGCAGCACTGTTCCCGCCGCCGGGTGCAGCGATTCCCACTGCGTGCCGGTAAAATCCAAATCCACTTCTGTGCCCTGTTTCCATGTGCCGGCGTCGCGGTTGATTTTTACGCGAACGCCGCCACTATGCGTCTTCGTCACAGTCGCTTCAAAGGATAAGGTGATGCCGGACGCGATCCAGTCTTCGCCGGTTTGCACAGGCGAAGCCGGATCGATATTGTCCGAAGCAACTTCATACACGTCGCCCATGTAGCAAATCGCGTGTACATAGGGCATCTGCTCCGGGCTGGACTCCGCAACCGGGTAGTTGAAATAGACCGTCACATATTCACCTTCCGACGCCATGGAGCTCTGTCCGGAATAAGTCTCGGTGTTGACCACAACGCCGTTCGAAAATAAATTCTCACGTGTCGGCATCATCAGCCGTGTGCGCTTCCCCGGCCTGTCCGTGACGCGGGCATTGAAGCAGTGCAGCTCGTTCGGCTGCTCGCGTCCCCCGTCGTGATACAGCAGATCGCCGGTTTCGGCGCTGAACAGCATCAGTTCGCGCACCTCGTCGGAGCCGAAAACCTCCTTGACAAAGAGCAGTGAATTCGTGTCGTGCAGCATTGCCGTCCGGTATACATACCGCACGCCGTTTTCAAGCTGCTCGCGCGTGCCAAGCGTCAGCTCATACAGGCCCTCCATCCGACCGAGCTCGTTCGTCAGCTTGTTGCTGACCTCGGCGGTCAGGTTCGGCAACTGCAAATCAAGCTGATTGTACGGCACAATCCTTACGTCGCGGCCGCGGCTGATGGTTTTGAGATAGGCTTTTGCCTGCGCTTCGCACTGGCGCGTCACTGCGTCGCGGTCGCTTTGCGTCGGGTTCAGCGCGCGGGATTCCAGCTTTTTCGGGAACATCCGCTTGATCGACGGCGCGTTTTCGCTGCCGTCACGCGGATAGTCGATCTGCTTACAGGCGTAGCCGCCGTCGCGTTGTTCCATCGTCAGCACGTCCACCGACCAGTGCCCCGACACGTCGGTGAAATAACCGTTGATAAAGCCGTAGCGCTCAAAGCCGTGGTAGAGATAGACCGTCCATGTGCTGCCGTTTTGTGGCGCATTCGCCGCCCCAATAGCCGTCGGCGTTGTCTTTGAGAATCGCTTCGTGGATTGCGTCGTCCATCCCGTCGGGCAGCGGCACGAGCGCGTTGGGTTCTTCCGGGGATGTTATTTTGAAATCGAACCACAGGAGATGCGGGTAGCTGTTCTCCGGCTCGTCGGCGAACCGAAAGTGCACCTGAAAGCGATAGGCGCCGGGCGCTGTGCAGTCGCAAAACACGGAGGGTGTATAGTTGTAGGTTTGTTGTTCCTGCGCCGGCAACTGAAACCGGAGCGTCGTATCCCAGTCATTGTTCCGGACCTCCAGCGGCGCATAGGCGCCGTCGGCCTCGCGCAGCATCCACACGGTTTCATTCGCCTCAATCGGCTGATCGCTGTTGTTGACATAGGTCACTTCCAGGCGCAGCGTCTGCCGGTCCAGAGACACAGACTCCGGCTGCACGGCTACAGCTTCGCTGTCACTGCCGATATCCAGCACGGTCGCCTGTGCAGGTGCTCGTTCCTTCGGAATGGTCATAAAGCACACCGCCACAACCGCAGAGGCGACCAGCGCGAGCAAAATCACCCAGAAGGCGGGCTTTTTGTAGTTCAATACGGATTTGATCCGCGCCTTGACGCCCACTTCGCCGAACGCGACCGGGCACGCACGCACCAGATGGCGCGGCGCGCTGCACCGCAGCAGGGCCGACGCATACTCTTTTTTGATGTCGCTCCCCTGCTGCCGCAGCACCCGTTCGTCGCACGCGAGCTCGATATCGCGGCACAGCAGCACATAGACGACCCAAAGCACCGGGTGGAACCAATAGACGCTCAAAAGCAGAAAGCCGAGCGGTTTCCAAAGATGGTCGCGCCGCTTGAGATGGGCGCGTTCGTGCAGCAAAATCATGGCGCGGTCGCCTGCGTCGAGCGACGACGGCAGATAGATCCGCGGATGTACCACGCCGAGGATGAACGGCGTGCCCACGCGGTCGCAAATATAGACGTTGCCGTCTTCCTTCACCGCTTCGCGCACCTGCAGCCGCAAGCGCAGAAAGCTGAACGCGGCATAGAGCAGCATGACCGCTACACCGCAGATCCACACGACGGCGAGCACGGTTTTCCAGTCGAGCGCTGTCTGTACGGCGATCTCACGGGTCGGCGCCGCCGGCGCGGCCGCGATTTGCAAAATGGTGTTGACGGTGTTGTCAACCGGAGGCAGCCCGGTCCGGACATACACCCCGCCGACGTCACTTGACGCCGCAACCGGCGTTTCCGACGGCAAAAGCGAAAAGACCGACCGCAGCGACACCGGCACCGCCAGCCGCAGCCCGACCAGCGCCCACAGCGCACACAACAGCTTTTTCGGCGCTTTGCGGAAAATCAGCCGCACCGCGATCAGCGCCAGCGCGAGCCAGCCGGCCTGCACCGACGCGTTGAGCAAAAACATCGCCAGCGTTTTCATGGCGCATCCTCCTCATAACTGTCGATCATCTCTTTGAGCGCGGCAACCTCCTGCGGCGTGAGCTTTTTGCGCGACGTAAACGCGGCAAGAAACGCCGGCAGCGACCCGGAAAACGTCTCTTGCACAAACTGTTCGCTTTGCGCGCCGTAATACGCGTCGCGGCCAACGACCACGCGGACGGTGCCGCCGTCGTTTTGAAACAGCCCCTTGTCACACAACCGCTTGAGCACGGTGTAGGTCGTGCTCTTTTTCCAGCCGAGGGCATCCGCCGCCAGCGCCACCAGCGCAGCCGACGGCAGCGGCGCCCGGTTCCAGATGAGATCGGCAAAGCGCGCTTCCACTTCGCCGAGCTGTACAGTTTTCATACAAATCTCTCCTTTTGGTTTACATATTGTAGACTACGCCTTTATTCTACAGCCTGTAGACCGATTTGTCAAGCCTTTTTTCATTTTTTCCATCGCGAGCCTTGCGCGGCCGCATGCTGTCTGCGGTGCGGCGTCTGCCCACGTCGGCCCTTTGCCCCCGGCCCTTGACCCTTCTTTCAAATTTCACTTGTATTTTCCGCGAAGTTTGCTATAATAATAAACAAGAGTTCTTTGGAAGGGAGACTGGTCATGCGCGAACGGACACTTTCCAACGGTTTGCGTGTGTTGCTGCAGCCGCAGCAGCATCTGCGCTCGTGCTATTTCGGCGTGTGGGTGGCCAGCGGCAGTGTGTTTGAAACGCAGGAAAACAACGGCGTCTCCCACTTTTTGGAACACATCGTTTTTAAGGGCAGCCAGTCGCGCACCGCGCTGGACATTGCGCAGCAGACCGACCGCCTCGGCGCATCCGTCAACGCCTACACCAGTAAGGAATATACCCACTTTTATACACGCGCGCTGGGCGAACATATCACGGCGGCGGCGGAGATTTTGCTCGATATGCTGCTGCACCCGCGGCTCGACCCGAACGATATTGAAACGGAGCGCGGCGTGATTTTGGAAGAGATCAGCATGTGCGAAGACGATCCGGGCGATCTGTGCTACGAACTGTCCGAGTCTTCGCTCTTTCGGGGCAGTCCCTATGCGTTTGAGATTCTCGGCAGCAAAGAGAGCGTCAAAGCGATGCAGCGCGCCCAGTTCCGGCAGCAGCTCGACCGCTGCTATACGGCAAAGCGGATCGTAATCGGCGTCAGCGGCGCATTCGACGAAACCGAGATTCTGTCTCTGCTTGAGCACACCGTCGGCACACTGCCGCCGGGCGACGCGCCCGACTACCCCGCCCTTTCGTTAAAGCAGGGAATCTATCTGAAAAAAGCGCGGTTTGAACAGACGCATCTGCTGCTGACGTTTCCCGGCATTCCGATCGAGCATCCCGATCTGTATACGCTGCAGGTGGTGCTGTTTTTGCTGGGCACCGGCGCGTCATCGCGGCTCAATCAGCGCATCCGCGAACAGCTCGGGCTGGTCTATCAGATCGACGCGTGGGCAGGCCGCTATCTTTCGGGCGGCTATCTCGCGGTGTCGCTGTCTCTCGGCGGCGCGAACCAAAAGCAGGCTTTGGAAGAAACCTGCCGCATTCTGCGTGAGCTACCCCTAAGCATCACCGAGGACGAGCTGCTGATTGCAAAAGAAAAACTGCTCTCCGGTCTTGTCATGAGCCGCGAACAACCGCACAACGCACTGGTCTCCTGCGGCCAGCAGCTACTGCTCAAAGGACACATCCTCAGCGACGAAGCGCTGCTGCAGGGCATTCGCAGTGTGACGCTGCCGCAGGCAAAAGACGCCGCCATGCGCTATCTCGATCTTGAAAAAGCGTCGTTGACGGCCGTTGGACAAACAAAATCCGAAGCCTTTTACAAGGCGATCTTGTTGGGAGAGACAACCGTATGAAACCCGTGAAACGCATTGTGGTCAAGGTCGGCACTTCGACGCTGACATACGAAACAGGAAAAACGAACATTCGCCGCATGATGAAGCTTTGCTCTGTGCTTGCCGATCTGCACAACGCCGGGCTCGACGTCGTGCTGGTCACGTCGGGCGCCATCGGCGTGGGCGTGGGCAAGCTCGGTCTCAACGAAAAGCCGCAGGACATCCCCGGCCGGCAGGCGGCCGCCTGTGTGGGCCAGACGGAGCTGATGTTCATGTATGACAAATTCTTTTCGGAATACGGTCAGAAGATCGGTCAGCTTTTGGTCACCAAAAGCGACTTTGAACAGCCGGAGCGCCGCGAAAATCTTTCCAACGCGTTTCAAAAGCTGTTTGAATACGGCGCGATCCCGGTCGTCAACGAAAACGACTCCGTGGCCACGGAGGAGATCGTCTACGGCGACAACGACAGTCTGTCCGCCATCGTCGCCGTTTTGACGGGCGCGGATCTGCTCGTGATATTGACCGACATCGACGGTTTGTTTGACGCAAACCCCCACGAAGACCCCGACGCGCGGCTGATCCCGGTTGTGGAAACGATCACGCCCGAGATCGAAGCGCTGTGCGGCGGCGCAGGCACGTCGCGCGGCACCGGCGGCATGCTGACCAAAGTCCACGCCGCAAAGACCGCCACAGCGGCCGGCATCCCGGTCGTTGTGATGAACGGCAGCGCGCCGCAGGATCTCTATCGCGTGATCGACGGTCACCAGACCGGCACACTGTTTTTAGGAAAGTGAGGTACCAGATATGCTGGAAGCACTCGGAAAACGCGCAAAAGACGCAAGCCGTATTTTGATGACGGCAAGCACAACCCAAAAAAACGCGGCGCTGTCCGCCATTGCGGCGGCGTTTGCAAAAAACAAGGATTACATACTCGCGGAAAATGAAAAGGATCTTGCGGCGGCCAAAGAGACCGGCATGCCCAAAGCGATGCTCGACCGGCTCGCGCTCAACGACGTGCGTGTACAGGGGTTGTCTGACGCGGCATCTGACGTAATGGCGCTCGAAGACCCCATCGGCAAAATCCGCAGCGGCACCACGCGGCCGAACGGACTGCTGATTGAAAAGGTCAGCGTGCCGCTCGGCGTGGTAGCGGTGATCTATGAGGCGCGGCCCAATGTGACGGCGGAGGCCGCCACGCTGTGTCTCAAATCCGGCAACTGTGTGATTTTGCGCGGCGGCAAAGAAGCGCTGCGCTCCAACATCGCCATTGCGGAAACGATGCGCAAAGCGATCGCGTCGGTCGGTCTGCCGCGCGACTGCGTGCAGCTTGTGGAGGACACGACGCGCGATTCCGCCAACGCGCTGATGACGCTGACCGACTATGTCGACGTTCTGATCCCGCGCGGCGGCGCAGGACTCATCCGCGCCTGTGTGGAGCACGCGCAGGTGCCGCTGATTGAAACCGGCACCGGCAACTGCCACGTTTATGTGGACAAGGACGCCGATCTGGATATGGCGCACCGCATCATCTTCAACGCGAAGGTGTCGCGGCCGTCGGTGTGCAATGCGTGCGAAAGTCTGGTCATCCACCGCGACGTGGCCGAAGCGGCGATTCCGCCGATTGTCTCGTCGCTGCAAAGCGCCGGCGTTTTGATCCACGGCGACGAAACCGTCTGCGCGCTGGTCGACGGCGCAGTACCCGCAACGGAAGAGGACTACGGCAAAGAATACCTCGGCTATGAAATCAGCATCCGCGTAGTGGATTCCATCGACGAAGCGATCGCGCATATCACGCGCTATTCCACCGGCCACAGCGAATGCATCGTGACCGATTCCGTGTCGGCCGCGCAGCAGTTCACATCGCAGATTGACGCGGCGGCGGTCTATGTCAACGCGTCCACGCGCTTCACCGACGGCGGCTGCTTCGGGTTCGGCGCGGAGATCGGCATTTCCACCCAAAAGCTGCACGCACGCGGCCCGCTCGGGCTGCAGCAGCTCACGAGTGAAAAATATATCGTGCGCGGCAACGGACAGATCCGCTGAGGACAGCCTATGGAACAAAGCAAAAAAAGAAAAGCGCTCAACTACATCGTGGGCGCGCTGATTTTGATCTTCGTCGGTATCGGTCTTGTCAGCACGGTACGCTTTTTGAGCAGCCATGTGCAGCATCTCTCGCTGCGCGAACAGCAGCGCGAACAGTTTCGCACGATGCTGCGCCCGGTCGTGATGAACGATCCCGCTACGTTCGACGACGTCTCGCTGGCCAATCCCGACGAGCTGCTGTCGATCGCGATTTGGAACATTCTTTTACAAAATCCCGACCCCGACCGCTACGACTTTGCGGACGGCCAAATGCTGCTGCCGCAGACGGAAGTGGAGGAAAGTTTGCAAAGCCTGTTCGGCACGGACGTCTCCGTCAAACATACAACGGTCGACGGCGGCGGTGTGACGTTCAGCTATGCCGAAAAAAAGCGCTGCTACACGATTCCGATTACAGGCATCACGCCGATCTATTCCCCGCGCATCGACGACATGACGGTCAGCGGCGACCGGGTGGTGCTGACGGTCGGCTATCTGTCGGGCGAAGACGTGACCCAAAACGAAAACGGCGAGCTTGTTCTGCCGGAGCCGGCAAAGCGGATGCGTATCACCCTGCGCCGCGGCGCGGAGAATCAGTTGTTTATCAGTGCAATTCAGGACATCTATTCCTAAATTCATAATTTGTTTACAGTATTCACACGATTGTTACATATTCTTGCGGTACACTTTTGACAAATAAAACAAATGGAGGTTTTACTATGGATTTCAGCGCAATTCTCGGCCAACTCGGCGAAGCCCTCAAAGGCATCGACTGGCAGTCGATCATCACCGCCATCTCCGAAATGGCAAAACAGTTGATGGAAATGCTCAAGCCGTTGCTTGGCAACCTCACCGCCGGCACAACCACACCGACCACGCCGACCCAGAACGCATAACAACAATCGAACCACAAAGAAAGCAGTGTTCCAAACGGGGCGCTGTTTTTTTGTCCTTCCGGGCGCTTTACGCCAAATTAACAATTTGTTCACATTCTTCGAACACCGGCTCCAAAGTCCCGTGGTACACTGCAACCATTGAAAAAACAGGAGGGAGAAACATGGACCTGAACACTCTGATCTCGATGTTTACGAGCTTGCTGGACAGCCTGAAACTGTTGCTGAACGGCGGTGAAGTGATCGACATCATCCTGGCTTCGCTCAAGAAATATTTTGGCAAAGCCGAAGAACCCAAAGAAGCGTAACAAACAGAAAGCAGCGGCTCCGGACAATTTGTCCGGGGCCGCTGTTTTTTGCATGATTGTGTTTTACAGTTTGCCGCCCTTGCTGCCGCCTTTGGCGCCACCGAACGACACGCCTTGCAGCACGTTGGAATCAAACGCATAGGTGATGCTCTCCTGTTCGCGTTCGCGCTTGAGCGAGAGCGCGATCATCCGGTCGAGCAGTTCACCGTAGGGCACGCCGAGCGGCTCCCACAAATAGAACGAAAGCGAGCCGGGAATCGTGTTGATCTCGTTGAGCCAGATCTGACCGGTTTTGCTGTCCATCATAAAGTCGATGCGTGACACGCCGCTGCAGCCGAGCACTTTGAACGCCTTGACCGCGAGGTCCCGGATCGTCGTGCGCTGCTCGTCGGTGATATCCGCCGGGATCTTGCGGCTCAACGACGCCATACCGCTGCCTTTGCTGCCGCCCTTGGCTGCGCCTTTTGCGCCGAGCTTGCCGCCTTTGGCGCCGCCCTTTGCGCCGCCGGAACCGCTTTGGCCGAGATACTTGTCCTTAAAGGAGAGAATCTCGTCCGCGTTGATCGGCTCTTCGCATTCGCTCGCTTCGGCTTCTTCATAATCGCCGAGGACAGAGCAGTTGATCTCCTTGAGGTTTTGTACCGCCGTTTCCACCAGCACCTTGCTCGCGTAGCAAAACGCTGTGTCCAACGCCTCATAGAGCTTTGCGCGGTCGCCGGCTTTGCTGATGCCGATCGACGAGCCGAGGTTGACGGGTTTGACGATCACGGGGTAGCCGATGGTGCGCTCGATCTCATCCACCACGCCCTCATTGTCGAAATCGTACTGGCTGCCGGTGTAAACCTTGCAGTCGAGCACCGGGATGCCGTTGTCTTTGAGGACGGTTTTCATCACATATTTGTCCATACCGACGGCGGACGAGAGCACGTCGCAGCCGACGAACGGGATGTTGAGCATATTGAGAAAGCCTTGCAGCGTGCCGTCTTCCACATTCGTACCGTGCACGATCGGAAACGCCACGTCGATGTAGTCCACATAGCCTTTCGAGAAACGCTTGATGGGATAGGCAATCAGCTTGACGCGGTTTTCGTCGCTGACAAGCAGCACGCGCTGCGAAATTTTGAGTAGTTCTTTGATATCGCCGCGGTAATAGGCAATATCGCCGACCGCGTAGCCGGTATAGAATTCATTGTTTTTCGTTACATAGATCGGGATGACGTCGTATTTTTCCGGGTTCAGACTTTGGATCGCCTGCAGCGCCGAGATGATGGAGATCTCATGCTCCACACTCTTGCCGCCGAAGATCACGCCGACTTTGATTTTCATAACACAGCCGCCTTTCCGGATCAATAGTTAGCGGGCAGATCGTTTTCTAGCAAAACGACCTTCGGCTGTTCGGTGCTCATGGCAAACACATGCGACAGCGCGTCCTGGATGGTATCGGCAATGAAGATCTTCTTTTTGGAATACCCCGCTTCAAGCAGACCCGCTTCGATCGGTTCCGCCTGCCGCCGGCCGACAAGTACGACGTAGTCGCACACTGCGGCGGCGTTTTTGCCGAATTCCTTGTTGAGTTTGTCCTGCTTTTCGCCAAGCTCCACCATACCGGGCGTGACCAGTATCTTATAGTTATCAAACAGCGCGAGGGTATCCAGCGCCGCCTTGGTGCCGCTCGGGTTGGCGTTGTAGGCGTCGTCGATGATGGTCAAGCCGTTCTTTTCACTGAGCTGCAGCCGGTGCGGCACACCCTCGAGCTTGCGCACCTGCCCCTTGAGGGCTTTGAGCGGAATGCCGAACTGATGGCTGACGGCGATGGCGCCGGTGATGTTGAGCACATTGTGGCGGCCGAGCAGACGGGTCGAAAACGTTTCGCTTTCGCCGTTCGGCGCGGTCACGGTAAACGTCGTGCCGCGGGACGACGCCTTGACGTCAGACGCCACATAGTCCGCGTCGCCGCCGACGGAATAGGTGAAATGCGGCCGCTCGCAACCGTGGTCGCGGATGTTGTCGTCGTCGCCGTTGAGAAACAGCATACCGCCCTCCGGCAATGCGTCGGCGAGTTCAAACTTGGTCTTTTTCACATTGTCGAGCGAGCCGAATGATTCAAGATGCTGCGGGCCGATCGACGTGATGATGCCGTGCTGCGGGTGCACAATGTCGCACAGTTCCTTGATATCGCCGACCCACTTGGCGCCCATCTCGCAGATGAAGATCTCGTGCGTCGCCTTGAGCGAACCGCGGATTGTTTTGACAACGCCCATCGGCGTGTTGAAGCTTTCCGGCGTCATCAGCACATTGTAGCGTGCACGCAGGAGCGTGTTGAGGTAATATTTGACGCTCGTTTTGCCGTAGCTGCCCGTGATGCCGATGATCTTGAGATCGGGGCAGGCGCGCAGGATGCGCTTGGCGTCGTTGGTGTAATAGCGGTTGATCGAAAGCTCGACCGGTTTGTTGACAAGGTTCCACAGCAGCACCAGACACGGCGACAGCGCATAAAGAATGGCCAGCGCCAACAGCGCGAGCGATTCGTGATGCTTTTCGGCCGGCAGATAAATCAGCGCCGGCACGCCGCAGGCAACGAGCGACAAAACCGTTGCCGTCACAAGCATCCGCTTGACACGCGGCGTATAGACCAGCGGCTTTTTCGCCTTTTTCGGACGTTCCACAAAAACGGCCAAAATCAGCAGCGCCAGCGCAAGACCGAGCTTGAGGCGGATATGCATCGGGATCACCGTCACGATCAGCAGCAGCACGGCCAGCAGATTGTGCGGCATGAAGCGGTTCAGGTTTTGCTGCATCCATTTGACGTGGGTGTCAAAGCGGTAGGAGTTGAGCTGAAAGAAATGCAGCGCATCGATCAGCGAGAGTGCATAGGCGAAGCAAAACGCCGTAAAGCACAGGAAAAATAAGTATAGGGTCATGATCCTCTCTCCTTACGAAACATTGAAAAACGAAGCGAGCACGCGCAAATATTGCGGTTGGCAGTCGAGGAACGAAAAATGTCCCGCGCCCTCAAGCCGGACAATCGCGCTTTCCGGCATCAGACTGTTCATCTTCACCGCGTCGGAAAACGGCGTTGCCGTGTCGGCCGTTCCCCAGATCAAAAGCGTCGGGCAGGTGATGTGGGGCATCAGATCGCACAGATCCTCGTTGACCACCTTGACCAGCGTTTGGCGCATCACAGGCGTGGCCGCGTTGTAATCGGCCGAGCCGCTGCGCCGGCGCAGCGCTTCAATCAGATGGGGAAACAGCTTTTGGATGATGGCGAGCTTGAAAAACCAGCCGGTGAGCGCAATCAGCTTTTGCTTGAACTTTTCCCACGGCGATTTTTCCGGCAGCACACCGGCGGCGTCGACCAGCACGACCTTTTCCACCCGGAACGGCAGCTCCCGCGCGCACAGCTTGATGATGACGCGGCCGCCGAACGAGTGGCCAAGCAAAATCACCTTGTCCGCGTGATAAGGCTCCAGAAACGCCAGAAGGAAATCGACATAGCGGTCCACATCCCACGGCTCATCGGGCTCTTCGCTTTGACCGAAGCCCGGCATATCCATAGCAACAACCTTGTAGTTTCCTTTGAGTGTGTCAATAGTGGGACGGAACAGTTCGATGTTGCTTCCCCAGCCGTGCAGCAGCACGACGAGCGTACCCTCGCCCTCTTCGGTATAATGAATATCCAATCCGAAAATCTCTCTATTCAAACAGATTCCTCCGATCAAAGTTTGGTACATATAGTGTATTCGCGCATAACTCAGAATATTATAGCACATACTATAAAAGATTTCCATATCAAACGGAGATTTCTTTCATTTATTTTTTAAGGAGGACAGAGCATGGAACTCGAAGGCAGCAAGACACAGCTCAATTTGCTGACTGCGTTTGCCGGCGAATGCGAAGCGCGCGAAAAGTATACGCTGTTTGCCGCCAAAGCGCGGCAGGACGGCTTTGCACAAATCGGCACGATTTTTGACGAGACCGGCGACAACGAGAAGGAACACGCCGAGGTGTGGTGGAAGGTGCTCACCGGCGGCGCCGGACAGACAAAAGACAATCTGCAAAATGCCATTGACGGCGAAAACCACGAGTGGACGCAGATGTATCCACAATTTGCTGCGCAGGCAAAAGAGGAAGGCTTCGAAAGCATCGCGGCGCTGTTTGAGATGGTGGCCGAAATTGAACAAGCGCACGAACAGCGGTTTCAAACGCTGCTTCGACAGATTGAAAACGGCGAAGTCTTTTCGCGCCCGCGTGCGCAAACGTGGGTGTGCAGCGAATGCGGTTATCACCACGAAGCGACTGATGCGCCGCAAAGCTGCCCGGTCTGCGGCAACGAACAGGCCTATTTTCAAATCGCGGCAAAAACCACCTGAGATTCTACCGGCAAAAAACAGCCCGTTTGCGTGTTGCAAACGGGCTGAACCTATTGATGAATGACGAATGACTTTCAGCAGTCCATCGTCAACCGATTCCGAACTGTGCATTATATAGCTTGGCGTATGCGCCGCCGCGCTGCAACATTTCGTCGTGTCTCCCCTGCTCCACGATGCAGCCGTTATCGATCACAAGAATACAGTCGGCATTTCGGATCGTGGACAGGCGGTGGGCGATCACGAAGTTGGTGCGCCCTTTCATCAGCGCGTTCATCGCCGCCTGAATCTGGCTTTCCGTGCGGGTGTCCACGGAGCTGGTCGCCTCGTCGAGAATCAGGATGCTCGGATCGGAGATGATGGCGCGCGCGATGGTCAAAAGCTGTTTTTGACCGGCGGACAGGTTGGAGCCGTTTTCGTCCAACACCGTGTCGTAGCCGTCGGGCAGCGTGTCGATAAACTGGTCGACCCGCGCCATTCGCACCGCCGCGCGGAACGCCTCTTCGCTGACGTTGTCTTTGCCGTACATAATGTTCTCCCGCACCGTACCCTTGAACAGCCAGGTATCCTGCAGCACCATACCGAAGATGTCGCGCAGGTTTTTCCGCGACAGATCGCGGATATCAATACCGTCCACACGGATGGTGCCGCTTTGGATTTCATAGAAGCGCATGAGCAGGTTGACCAGCGTTGTTTTCCCCGCGCCGGTCGGACCGACAATCGCGATCAACTGGCCCGGCTGCACTTCGAGATTGAAATCACTGTACAACGGTTTTTCCGGTTCGTAGCAAAAATCGACATGTTCGAACGAAACATAACCTTTCGGTACATCAATCGTCTCTTTCGGGTTGTCCGGCACTTCCTCGGGTTCGTCGATGATTTCGAACACACGCTCCGCAGACGCAAGCGACGACTGCAAATTGTTGACGATATTGCTCAAATCGATCAACGGTTGCATGAACAGCTTGGAGTAGGTCATAAACACCGTAATGGCGCCGATAGACTGCTGGCCGCCCATGATAAGATAGCCGCCGAGCACACAGATGAACACATAGCCGAGATTGTTGGCAAAGTTGATCAGCGGGCCGAGCAGACCGGAGAGGAACTGCGCCTTGCGGTTGGTTTCGTACAGCGATTCGTTCAGCTCGCAAAATTCGTCAATCGCCTGTTTTTCGTGGCCGAAGATCCGCACGATCCGGTGGTTGGTAAACATCTCTTCAATATGGCCGTTCACATCGCCCGTATAGCGCCACGTTTCGCGGAAATAGCGTTTCGAATGGTTGAGGATCATCAGCGCGATAGCGCCGCCGATCGGCAAAGGCGCCAGCGACGCGAAGGTCATGGGCAAATTGTAGGTCAGCATGATGACAAACACACCGATAAACGTCACGATAGACGTGACCGTTTGGATAAAGATTTGCTGGAAGGTGTTGTTGATATTGTCGATATCGTTCGTCACACGCGAGAGCAGGTCGCCGGTATTGTGTGTGTCAAAAAACTTCAGCGGTAAATGCGACAGCCGGCTGTTGAGCTTTTTGCGCAGATCGGTAATCAGCTTTTGCGTGATACCGGCCATCGTGAAATGCAGAAAGAACATACAGATCGCGCTCAGACCGTAGATCAGCAGAATCGTGCCGAGGATTTCGAAGATGGCGGAAAAGTCGATGAACCCGCGCTGCAGCTTGTTATCCACCTGCGCTTGAATCAGATCCATAATATCGCCGAGATAGCGCGGGCCGATGATATTCAGCGCAGCGGAAACCATCGCCAACAACACGACAAACGCCACGCGCCACTCGTTGCCTTTGAGCAGCCGCAATAAATCGCCAAGCGTTTTGCGGAAATTTTTCGGCTTTTGCTTTTCGGTCTCGCTCTTGTTGCGGTAGGCGGCATAGCGGTCCTGCATCCGTTTGCGAACCGTTGAGGATTGTTCCTTGCTCATTGCAGCGCCTCCTTTGAAAGCTGAGACTCCACGATCTCGCGATAGATCGGGCAGGTCTGCACCAGCTCGGCGTGCTTACCCTGGCCCACGATCCTGCCGTTGTCGAGCACGATGATCTTGTCCGCGTCGAGAATCGTACCCACGCGCTGCGCCACAATCAGCACCGTGGCGTCGATCTGTTCGTGCAGCGCGGCACGCAGACGGGCGTCGGTGATGAAATCGAGCGCGGAAAACGAATCGTCAAAGATATACAGATCGGCGTCGCGCACCAGCGCACGCGCGATGGAAAGACGCTGTTTCTGGCCGCCGGACAGGTTTGTCACGTTCTGGCTGACAAAGCTTTGCAAGCCCTTTGGCAGCTCGTCAATGAATTCGCGTGATTGCGAAATATCCACCGCACGGTTCAGCTGTTCTTCCGTAGCGTTTTCGTCGCCGTAGCGCAGGTTGTCTTCGATCGTGCCGGAAAACAAATTGGAGCGCTGCGGCACAAAACCGATGCACCGGTGCAGATCCTCCTGCCGCAGATTGCGCACATCCACGCCGCCGAACAGCACCTGCCCTTCGGTAGCGTCATAAAAGCGCGGGATCAAATTGATCAGCGAGGATTTGCCGCTGCCCGTGCCGCCGATGATCGCCGTCGTCTTGCCCTTTTCGGCGGTAAATGTGATATCCGACAACACCTTTTGCGCCGCGTTGTGGTAGGAAAAGCCGACGTGGCGGAATTCCACCTCGCCGCGCTTATGCTCGTCAATCGGCTGCGGCTGTTCCGGATCGCGGATCGCAGGTTCAATGTCGAGCACCTGCACGATACGTTTGGCGGAAATATTGGCGCGCGGTACGATCACGAACATCGCCGCCGCCATAGACAGGGAGAAGATAATCATGATCATATAGACCACAAACGCCTGCAGATCGCCCACCGTGTTCATAATCTTTTGCGGATCGGTCAGCGCGTCGATATTTTTCGTCGCGATATAGATCAGCGCGTCGAGCGCGAGAATACCGAGCACCGTTGCGATCGGCAGTAAAATCGCCAGCATACGCTGGAGCTTGAGCACCAGCGCCGACAACGCTTCGCTGCGCGATTCAAAGCGGGCGTCTTCAAACGGCTCTTTGTTGAAGGCACGAATCACACGGATGCCGGTCAGCTTTTCGCGCAATGTGCGGTTCAGTTCATCCACCATTTTTTGGCGTTTGCGGAACATCGGCACCACAATTTTGACCGCGAGAAACGCAACCAGCGCGATCAGCGGCACCACAGAAAAGATAATCAGTGCAAGCTTGGCGTTGAGAAAAAACGCCATAATCGTGCCGCCCACCAGCATGATGGGTGCGGAAATAATCATGCGCATGGATTGCAGTACAAAGTCCTGCATCACCTTCACGTCATTGGTGCAGCGCGTAATCAGCGACGGCGTGCCGATGGTGTCGATATCGCTTTGCGAGAGCGTTTCCACTTTGAGAAACAATTTTTCGCGCAGGATACGGCTGAAAGATGTAGCAGTACGGCTCGAATAAAACGAACTGAAAGAGGAAATCACCACGCCGACAATAGACACCGCGATCATCAGCAGTCCGACCCGTTTGATATAAGCCATATCCGCGTTTTTGATTCCGTTGTTGATAATCATACTCATCAGCAGCGGCAACACCAGTGTCATCAACTGCCCGAGCACTATAAAGATCATGGAAAGCCCGACGTCCTTCCGGATCGGTTTGAGGTAACGCAAAACCTTGACCAAATCAGACGACCTCCACTTTAGGCAAATTTTCACAGATATCACATTATATCAATAGTTTGTGACGAAAGTGTGAATGAACCAGACAGGCAGAAAATTTAATAAATGACGTCCGCCACGAAAATGACCGGCAGAAAGCCGGTCTTGAAAAGAGTTATTGAAACAATGCAAGGATACGGTGGAAGAAGCCGACGATGGCGCCGAAGAAGCCGGTATGTACCTGATGGCAGTACGGACAACGGTTGGACCAAAGGTCTTTGTTGCACCCGTCGCAATAGCCGTTGCCGTTTTGATCCGTATGATCGAGCGCCTTGCCGTTCGTGAACGTGTGACTGTCGTTCTTTTCAACCGCGCCGCAGACGGTACAGCTATAATAGTAGCTTGCCGGAGCTGTGCAGGTGGCTGCAGATTGCAGCGCATCGGCGCTGACGGTCTGCGCAGAATAATCGTGTTCGCCGGTCGGGGCGATCGCTGTATTCTCGTTGCGCTTCAGATGGCAAACGGCGCATTCCTCGTGCTTGAGGCCCGACTTTGCGCAGGTCGGATAATCATCCGTCATCCACGTCCAGCTATGCGCGATCGGGTCGCCGTTCGGGAACGTGCGGCTGTCGTTCTTTTCAACCGCGCCGCAAACCGCGCAGCTATAATAGTAGCTTGCCGGGGCCGTACAGGTGGCTGCAGATTGCAGCGCATCGGCGCTGACGGTCTGCGCCGAATAATCATGCTCGCCGGTCAGGTCGATCGCTGTGTTCTCGTTGCGCTTCAGATGGCAAACGGTGCACTCTTCGTGCTTGCTCCCCGGCTTTGCGCAGGTCGGGGCTTCGTCAGTCACCCACGTCCAGCTATGTGCGATCGGTTCGCCGTTCGTGAACGTGCGGCTGTCGTTCTTTTCAACCGCGCCGCAGACGGTACAGCTATAATAGTAGCTTGCTGGGGCTGTGCAGGTGGCCGCAGATTGCAGCGCATCGGCGCTGACGGTCTGCGCCGAATAATCGTGTTCGCCGGTCGGATCGATCGCGGTGTTCTCGCTTCGCTTCAAATGGCAAACCGTGCATTCCTCGTGCTTGATCCCCGGCTTTGCGCAGGTCGGTGCTTTGTCAGTCACCCACGTCCAGCTATGGGCGATCGGACTGCCGTTCGGGAACGTGTGACTGTTGTCCTTCTCGATTGCTCCACAGACGGCACAGCTATAATAGTAGCTTGCCGGGGCTGTGCAGGTGGCTGCGGATTGCAGCGTATCGGCGCTGACGGTTTTCGCCGAATAATCGTGCTCGCCGGTCGGATCAATCACGGTGTTCTCGTTACGCTTCAAATGGCAAACGGTGCATTCCTCGTGCTTGCTGCCCGACTTTGCGCAGGTCGGATAATCGTCCGTCATCCACGTCCAGCTATGTGCGATCGGATCGCCACTCTGGAACGTGTGACTGTTGTCCTTCTCGATTGCTCCGCAGACCGCGCAGCTATAATAGTAGCTTGCCGGGTCTGTGCAGGTGGCTGCGGATTGCAGCGTATCGGCGCTGACGGTTTTCGCGGTGTAGCTGTGCTCGCCGGTCGGATCGATCGCGGTGTTCTCGTTGCGCTTCATATGGCAAACGGCACATTCCTCATGCTTGCTGCCCGACTTTGCGCAGGTCGGATAATCGTCCGTCATCCACGTCCAGCTATGCGCGATCGGTTCGCCGTTCGTGAATATGTGTTC
>CACWJV010000016.1 GCA_902761265.1 Oscillospiraceae bacterium
ACTATGTGCCGACAGAAGGAACCAAAACGCTGGCACGACGCAGGATGACAACGGTGGAACTGCCGATTCGTATTCACGAAGGACCGATTTCCCGATTTCGGGGACTGTGGAAGCGAACCGCAAAAGCCCGCGCAGACGACTGCATCGTTGCGGAAGATGAGGTGCCGAGAGGAAAAGGGTTTGAGCCGATGCTTTCCGTGTGGGATTCCGCCTGCGAGGGTTGGGAACACCTCATGCCGGCTTATCGTTATGCGTCCTTGGCCCAGGGCGGTTATTTCTGCGGCTGCGACATCGATTTTGAACGCGATTTGCTCGCTGTCATCTTTTCCCGTGCGATTTACATCATTCATATGAAAACATGGGAGATTTTGCAGAAAGAACCGGTGGAATACGGCGCCGATATTTGCTGGGCGGATGATGACACGCTGTTGATTGCAACATGGACAGGGCTGTATGTCATGGCGTTGACAGAGGATCGGGAAACGCCGGAAAAGCCGCAGCGATGAAAGGAGCGAACGATATGGAGTTGCCGCCCTTGCCGGTGATGCCGCTGACAATTGAAAAGAAGCTGCTGGCTCCCGGCGGTATCACGCCGACCGCATTCCAGCGAAAAAACGACGTGTTGACAAACGCCGCGCTGCAAACCGAGGTCGGCTATACCAAACTGCCGAACGGCGACTGGCTCGTGGCCATGACCTGCCCGATGCCGGATGTGACGCCGGAGATGGTGGACTGGTGGTTTTGGTGGCACGCGCAAAAGAGCGAACGCTACCGGCTGTGGTTTAAAGAGCGAACGCTACCGGCTGTGGTTTCCGGGCGAACACTACGCCGTGTCCTACGCCAAAAAGGATCGTCCCTATTTTACCGCGCCGGCGCAGCCGCCGTTTCGGGCGAACACGCATTTCCCGGTGGAAAAGATCGGCGCGCTTGTGCTGCCGCTGCGGATCGACTTTGTGTCGCCCGAAGACTTCGGTTTTTCGCGGCAGGCGATGGATGAAAACGGCGTCGCGCGGATCGTCTGCGGCCATGTGGGCGCGATGTACGGACTGGTGCGCCACACGGAGATGGCGCACATTCTCAAACAAGACGGCGACGGCTATGTGCTGATCAGTCGCTTTTGGCTCGGCAAAACGCTCAAGAACCCCGTGATCCGCAAAGCGATGCTTACGGCAAAGACCGCCAAAGGCATGGCGGAACACTGCTGTCTCGAATACCGGCGTCTGGCGCAGATTCTGCCGGTGTTGTATGAACAGTACGCACAATAAACCAGACGGTTCCGAAAGGAGAGATCTCTGTGGACTTTGAGTTTTGGTCCTTGGTTTTGATTATCTTTCCACCGTTTCTGTCCTTCGGCGCTGCCCATTTCGGCATCTGCTTTGTGCGGAGAAACGGTCTGCGCCGGGCGCTGCGTATCCTTGCTTTTTTACCCATTCTCGCGGCGGCTGTCCTGGCTGCTTTGGATTTGGCGATCTTATACACCGCCGCAGATGTCACGATCGACTATCTGTTCGGCGCCATGCTGTATGGCATTCCTGCGCTGTTTGCGCTGGTCGGCAGCGCTGCCGGTTGGCTGATCGGACGGGCAGTGAAAAAGAAACGGCAATCCTTTGTCGGGACAACAGTTTTATAAAAGAGAGGAGAGTTTACGATGTCAATATTTGCAGCATTTTTCCTAGCGGTCTATCTGTTCTTTGCGGGGCTCTTTTATGGCAACGCGCCGGTACAGGTGGAGATTTTGGAAAGTCCGTTTGACAGCGGCCCGGTCACCGTGCAGGTGCCGCATCATGCGGGCGGCGTGTTTGAGGAAAACGGGCAGACAGTGACCTATTGGAATGTGTCTGGAAACTGGGCGTTCCGGTGCAAAAACACCGGGCGGCCGATCAAGGGAGAATCCCATTACCAGCCCACAGTCACACTGATTCCGGCACAGCCGGATCAGCCGGAGCTGCGGCTGATTTCCGTGTCAGACGATATGGTGGGGCACGACGTGCTGATTAAACACGGTGAAACATTTACGATGCGGGACTCCTTTGTGATTCCGGCGGATGCGCCCGCGGGCGTGTGGTCGGTGAAGGTCAGCGTGTACGGCAGTGCACCGGTCGTGTATGAAAACGCGTTTGTGATTGAATAACAAAACCAAAAAGCGCACACCTTTCGGTGTGCGTCTTTTTGCGTTCGGCTTTATTCCGCCGGGGCGTCTTCGCCGGCGCTCGATTCTTCTGCGGGCGTTTCGGGGGCCGGGTCGTCTTCCGGCCACGGGGAGTTGTAGGGCTGTTCCTTTTGGAACGCGCCGTTCTGGGTCGCCACGTCCTTGAATTCCTCCACAAAACCCTTGGCCTTGTCCATCGCCATCTCCTTGAGGTCTTCGAGCTTCAGCCCGAGGGGCGTTTCGTTGAGATTCAGCACCGAGCCGTCCTTTTTTGTGATCTCAATCTCGCAGTCGAGCCCGAACGAAACCAGCGCCGTTGTGAGCACCGCAAACGGGGCGGCGCCGAGGCCGACGATGGCCCCGAGGATCCCCGCGCCCAAAGGCAGATTGACCAGCGTTTCGCCCTTACGCTTGAGTGCGATTTTGGACGCGCTGCCGTCCTTGACGAGCTCTTTGATTTTTTCCACGATCTTTTCAGCTTGTTGTTTCAGTTGTTGTTCATCCATCGTTTTTCACCTCATCTTGTTATACGTTCCAGCTATGGCCGCAGTTCTGGCAGGTGGCGACGGTGCGCCGGCGGTTGACCGCCTTTTGCTTTTTTCTGCCGAACAGCTTGAAAATCAGGGCGAGCACAGTGAAATGGATCCATTTCACAGGCACCCACCACCAGCCGATGAAGAGCCACCACAACACGCCGTGGTGGTCGTTTTTCAGTTCGACTTCGTTGATTGTCTGTACGCGGACATTGGTGCTTTTGCATTTGGGACACTTCATTTTTCTGCGCCACCTTTCAAAAAATCCTTGATTCCTGCGGCCGGAACTGGTATGATTATAGCAGAAACCCGTTGTATTTGCAACCGTTTCGGGAAAGGATGATTGTGATGTTTGATGTAAACGCCGTCAAGGACGCATGCGTTCTGTGGATCCGGCAGTTTTTTGAAGAAAACGGCAAGGGCTGCAACGCCGTTGTGGGCATCTCCGGCGGCAAGGACAGCTCTGTGGCCGCGGCGCTGTGTGTGGAGGCGCTGGGCAAAGACCGCGTGATCGGCGTGCTCATGCCCTGCGGCGAGCAGGCGGACATCGACTGTGCGAAAGCGCTGGTCGACCACCTCGATATCCGGCGCTATGTTGTCAATATCAAAGACGCGGTGGACGGTGTGACGGGCGCGATCCCGTTTGAGCTGTCGAAGCAGAGCACCACCAACCTGCCGGCGCGGATTCGCATGGCAACGCTCTATGCCGTTTCGCAAAGCTGCAACGGCCGTGTGGTGAACACCTGCAATCTGTCGGAAGACTGGGTGGGCTATTCCACCCGCTACGGCGACGCCGCCGGCGATTTCAGTCCGCTCTCGCGCCTGACGGTGACCGAGGTCAAAGCGATCGGCCGCCTGTTGGGTCTGCCGGCGTTTTTGGTGGACAAGGTGCCGATCGACGGGCTTTCGGGCAAAACGGACGAAGAAAACCTCGGCTTTACCTACGCCGCGCTCGACCGCTATATCCGCGAGGGCGTGATCGACGACGAAGAGGCAAAGGCAAAGATTGACCGGCTGCACAGGCTCAATCTCTTTAAGCTGCAGCTCATGCCGGTGTTCGAATATGACGGAGACATCAAAGCGTAAGGGAGGACTTTTTATGGAACTGACAAAACAGCAGCAGGAACTGCTGAACGGCGCAAAGGGCGACACGATGGCGAAGGTCATGCGAACGCTTGTGCAATACGGCGAAGTGTTCGGCGCCGAAAAGATGGTGCCGGTCACGGGCGACTACGGCCATTTGGTGCTTTCATTCGGGTTGACGTTTCTCGGTCCGGTGTTCGATCTGTATCAAAAACTGATCGACGACGGCTGCCTGTCCGGACAGAAATTTACCTGCGATCCGCGGCCGTATGACAAAAATGTGCCGCAGTCGCTGGTGCAGAAAGCCGTTGCAAAATTTGTCTTCGGCAAGCAGAGCCGCTATGAAAAGCAATTGCAGCAACTCGGCATCCTCGGGGAGGACAGCTATACCTGCACCTGCTATCTCGACGAGATCGGCAATACGCCGAAGGAAGGCGACGTGCTTTCGTGGGCGGAATCGTCGGCGGTGGTCTATGCCAACTCGGTTCTCGGCGCACGCTGCAACCGCAACTCGGGTATCATCGAGCTGTTTGGGTCCATCGCGGGCTTTGTGCCGTATTTCGGGTTGTTGACCGACGAGGGACGCAAAGCGGACTGGATCGTGGAGCTGAAAACCACAAAGTGCCCCGACGCGCAGATCCTCGGCTCGGCCATCGGCATGAAAGTAATGGAGGACGTGCCCTATGTCAAGGGCCTTGACCGCTGGCTCGGCACCGAGCTGACCGATAAGGCGAAGACCTATCTCAAGGACTTCGGCGCCGCCACAGCGTCCAACGGCGCGGTGGGTCTGTATCATATCGACAATCTCACGCCGGAGGCAAAGGCGCAGGGCGAAACGCTGATCAAAGAGAACGCGAAGGTCTACGTCATCGACGACGCGGAGCTCGAACGGGTGAAAAACGGCTATCCGTGCATTTGGAAAAACAAGGACGCGACGCCGGTTTTGTGTTTCCTCGGCTGTCCGCATATGACACTCGAACAGCTCAAGGACTGGACGGACAAGATTGAGCAATCGCTCAAGGAAGCCGGCAACGAACAGGTTTTGATCCCGACGGTGTTTACCACGTCCACGGGCGTCATCAAGGAATTCCAGCGCACGCCCTATGCCGCGCGGCTCAAAAAGACCGGCGTCATCGTCAGCTATATCTGCCCGCTGATGTTTATGGACAATCCGCTTTGGCAGGGACAGCCGGTGATCACTTCGTCCAACAAGCTGCGCACCTACACCACGGCGCGGTTTTATTCCAACGACGAGATCCTCAGCATCATCACAAAGGAGGGCAAATAAGATGAAGACATTCAAAGGCCGTGTGATCGCAAAGGGCGCGCTGTCCGCCGAAGCGGTGGTCACGCATCAGGGCTTCAACACGCTCGCCAGTATGCAGATGATGTTTATCCAGCCCAAGACCAAATGCGTAGATCAGAGCAACCCGGATCTTTATAAAAAGCTGCTGCAGGGCAAGGCGCTGTGTTTGCCCCAAACCATCGGTTCCACCACGGGCGGCATGTTTTTGTATTCCGCTGTCAAAAGCGGCAAAGCGCCGGCGTGTCTGTTGTTTTCCAAAGAGATCGACTCTTTGGCCGCCGCGGGCGCGGTGCTGGCGGACGTTTGGTCCGACAACGCCAAAATGCCGGCGGCTTCGGCGGCGTGGGTTTCAATCACCATGTGCCCCGCGCCCTTGACCACATAGTCCACGCTGCCGTCCGGGAGAGCGGCACGCAAATTTTTCCGCGTGCTGTCGGTGATCACAAAATCCTTGTCGCCGTTGAGGAACAGGATCGGCGGCATGGTTTTTACTGCGGCGTAATCGGTCGGCGGCAGCATCGAAAAGTTGCGGATGGCGCCTGCGCCGGTGCCTTTGATATAATACGGGTCGGTGATCTTGCTTACGTCATAGTGCATGGCGAACGAAAACGAGTTGCACGCGACGATATACAGCAGCCGCACCAAAGGCTTTGATTTGCCCATCAGCTCCATCAGCGGGCCGACCGTGGACACAAATGTGTCGTTTGCCATCAGTTTTGCCGGTGCGCCGCCGGCGCCGTCGTTGCCGTTGGTGCCGTAAAGCAGCAGATTTTTGACAGAACCGGGATAGCTTTGCGCCACGCCGAGCGCCACATAGCCGCCCATAGAATGGCCGGCGACGAACCACGGCTTGTCGCTTAAGTCTTGCATGAGGGCGTGCATGATCTCATCGCGCGGAAGCTGGACCGTGTCTTTGGTTTCACGGGTGGAATAACCGAAATCGGGCAGATCGGCCAAAACGCAGGTATAGCCGGCTTCCACCAGTTTTTCTGCCAGCATAACAAAGCAGTAGGACGACAGCGCAAAGCCGTGGATCATGAAGATCTGTCCCTTTTCGTTTTCGGCCGGGAAGGTGCGGTAGTGGATCCGGTAGTCTTTGTAATCGAAAAAGGCGCTGTTGTCAAACGGCTTTTCCGGGTCGGGACGCTGCGCACCCAGCGCGAACGCGGGCAGAGAAAGCGAAAGCGCAAGCGTCAGCGCGAGCACAAGGGCAAAAAAGCGGGTCAAATGTTTCATGAAAGAACCTCCGTTTCATTTTGCTGTCTTTATTTTAGCAAAAGCCGCCGCAACATGCAAGCGCTTTACACAAATCTATTTGACAAGCGCAGGCAAAACGCCTATAATGGCATTTGACATGAAAAAGGACGTGAGGACCATGGAACGAAAGGGTATGCTGCGGCGCTTCTTTTTGCCGTATTTCAAAAAACACAAATGGATCGTTGTGCTCGATCTGTTCTGCGCGGCGCTGACCACGCTCAACGAGATCGTTTTGCCGATGCTTGTGCGGCAGATCACGGCGGTGGCGATCGACGATTTTTCGCGTCTGACGATCCGGCTGGTGCTGACGCTGGCCGCGGTCTACGGTACGCTCAAGCTGATTGACGTGTTTGCCGGCTACTATATGATCTATGTCGGCCACTCGATGGGCGTCATGATTGAAAAGGATATGCGCGAGGCGATGTTCGCTCATCTTTTGCGTGTGCCGTTCAGCTATTACGACAGCACGAAGGTCGGCCAGTTGATGGCGCGGATCACGACGGACCTGTTCGACATCGCGGAATTTTCCCACCACTGCCCGGAGGAGTTTTTTATCTTCGGGATCAAGATCGTGGTGAGCTTCGGCTTCCTTTGCACGATCAATCTGCCACTGACTGTGGCCGCGTTTGTGCTGCTGCCGTTTATGTTTTTCGGCACGATGTATTTCCGCCGCAAGATGCGCAAGGTGTTTAAGGCGCGGCGTGAGATTGCCGGCGAAGTCAACGCCAAAACGGAAAACTCGCTTTTGGGCATCCGGGTGGTCAAATCGTTTTCCGGCGAAACGGCGGAGAGTGCGCAGTTTAACGAAGAGAGCACCCGGCTGTCCGGCGTGCAAAAAGCGTCCTACCGCTATATGGCGCGGCTCAACGCGATGGTGCGGCTGTTTGACGGGCTGATGTACGTTGTCATGCTGCTCATCGGGGGCGTGTTTGTGATGCAAAAAAAGATCACCACCGCCGACTACACGGCGTATTTCCTCTACGTCGGCATGCTGATCGCCGCGATCAAGCGGATTGTGGAGTTTACCGAGCAGTTTGAAAAGGGCATGACCGGCATCGAACGCTTTGCCGAGGTGATGACGATCGACCCCGAACCCGGCTATGACGGCACGCTGGAGGATCTCGGCGAGGTCAGGGGCGAAGTGGTGTTCCGCGACGTGACGTTCAGCTATGACAAGGAAAAGGGCGACGTGCTCGAGCATCTGAACCTGACCGTTGCGCCGGGCGAAAACATCGCCGTTGTCGGCCCGTCGGGCAGCGGCAAAACGACGATGTGCAGCCTCATTTCGCGCTTTTACGATCTGTCGTCGGGCGTCATCACGCTGGACGGCAAGGATATCCGGTCGCTCAATCTCGCCTCGCTGCGCGGGGCGGTCGGCGTGGTGGAGCAGGACGTCTATCTGTTTTCCGGCACGGTGGCGGAAAATATCCGCTACGGCAAACCCGACGCCACGCTCGACGAGATCCGCCGTGCGGCTGTGCTCGCCGGCGCGGACGAGTTTATTATGAAGCTGCCGCAGCAGTATGACACATTTGTGGGCGAGCGCGGCGTGATGCTTTCCGGCGGCCAAAAGCAGCGCATCTCCATTGCCCGTGTGTTTCTCAAGGATCCGCCGGTGCTGATTTTGGATGAAGCGACCAGCGCGCTGGATAACGAGAGCGAACAGCTTGTCAAACGCTCGCTGCGTTCACTTTCCAAGGGCCGCACCACCTTTACCATCGCACACCGGCTGTCCACAATCCGCAACGCGTCGCGCATTTTGGTGCTGACGGAAAACGGCATCGAGGAGGAGGGCACGCACGACGAGCTGCTCGCAAAGGACGGCGTATATGCCCGGCTGTATCGGGGGATGGAATAAGTCGACAGTCAACAGTACAAAGAACGGACTCAAAAAGAATCCGTTCTTTTCTCTTGTTCGTTTGCTTTCTGCAATCTTGTCATCTTGTTCTCTTGCCATCTTGCATTCTTTTCTCCTTTGTGTTACAATAAAAAGCAATCCGAAAGATGAAAGGAGTCTGACCCTATGCGCTTCGATTATCTGACCTGGTTTTTCCGTAAATTCAATGCGTTCTTCGTGACGTTGTTTCTTTTGCTGATCCCGTTTTCGGCGCTGCGTGCACCGCTGCATTTTGACGTGGATCATTCTGCCGACAAGACGAACTATCCCTTTGTGTTTTTGCACGGCTTTCAGGGCTGGAACGAGGACGCCAAGGGCTACAAGGGTATGCAGTACTGGGGCATGTTCAACGGCGACGCGCTCCGGGGCTTTCGCGAAGCCGGCTACACCTGCGTGGCGCCCATGATCGACCCGGTGGGCAGCGTTTGGGACCGCACCTGCGAGCTTTATGCAAAGCTCAAGGGTACCCGTGTGGACTACGGCGAAGCGCACAGCGCTGCGTGCGGCCACGACCGCTACGGCGAAGACTATACCGGCAAGGCGATGCTCAAAGATTGGGACAGCGAACATAAATGCAATCTCATCGGCCACTCACTCGGCGCCAACAACTGCGTATTGCTCGCGTCGCTTTTGGCGTTTGGCTCCCAGGCGGAACAGGCGGCCACCACGGACGGCACGCTGTCCGATCTGTTCAAGGGCGGCCGCGGCGACTGGATTCACGCGGTGGTGGGTCTTGCGGCGGTCTATAACGGTACAACGCTGTTTGTCAACCATCAGGCGGTGCGCGACACGCAGCGCTATATCAAGGAGCAGGTTGCCGAGCAAAAGCTGATCTTGCCGCTGATGCGTGCGCTGATCAACAAATCCGTGGACGGTGTGTCCGACCTTTTGGCAAACATATCCAGCGGCACCGTTGCCGCGCCGGATACGGCGATCTATGACATGCAGCCCGAACACGCGGCGGAGCTGAATCAGATCATCGGCACGGCGGAATCGGTCTATTATATCTCCGAAATTCAGGACGCGACGATGAAAAGCCCGCTCGACGGCCACCTGATTGCGGATCCGGACGTGTCCGACCCGATCATCGGCCTCTTGGTGCCGATCATTGCGCGCACCAATACCGTGGCGGCCGACGGCACACCGCTTGACGAAGCGTGGCAGGCCAACGACGGTTGCGCCAACGTGATTTCGCAGCGCGCACCCTTCGGCGCACCGGTAAACGAATTGGGCGTTTCCCCGTCGGCGGCTGCTGCGGCCAAAGCGCAAAAGGGCGTCTACAACATTTTGCCGACCGTCCGCGCCACGCATATGTGGCCGATCGGCGATTTTCTCAAGCCGCGCATGGAAGGCTTGCTGTATTTGCAAAAGCTGCTGGAAATGGTCAATGCGCTGGCATAAGGAGCAGGGTATGAGCTATCATTTCTTTTCCATGTTTGCCCGGATGAAATACATCGACCGCTGGGCGTTGATGCGCAACACGCGCCGGGAAAATCTGAGCGAGCACAGCGCCGACGTGGCGGCGATCGCCCACGCCATTGCGCTGATCAAAAACGTCCGCTTCGGCGGCAGCGTCAACGCGGAACGCGCCGCGTTTCTGGGCCTTTACCACGATATGCCCGAGATCATCACGGGCGATATGCCAACGCCGGTCAAGTACCATTCCGAGGTGCTGCACGATGCGTTTTTGCAGGTGGAGACCGAGGCGTGCGAACGGCTGCTTTCGATGTTGCCGGACGATCTCAAAGACGTATACCGTGCCGCGTTTTTCAAACAGGACGGCGACGAGGCGCTTTGGAAGATTGTGAAAGCGGCCGACAAGATCGCCGCGCTGATCAAATGCATTGAGGAGCAGCAGGCCGGCAACAGCGAATTTCGTTTGGCGCTGGACGCGACGAGGCAAAGTATCGCGCGGATGGAGCTGCCGGAGGCGCAGGCGTTTTTGGACGACTTCCTCGGCGGGTTCTATTTGAGCTTAGACGAGCAGCAGGGTATTTAAAAAAATTTCATTGCAATTTCAGATTGGCTCTAGTATAATAGGGAAAAATAGAATGAACGTGCACATGAATCTGTGCGGAAAGCGAGGACTATATGGATCCCATTCAAGTTGATTTCACGCAGGGCGGTTCGTCCGGCAAAGGCAGGGGCAGCGGCAAAGACGCCTATCTTGCGCCGAAAAAGACCGGGCTCAAGCTGCTCATTTCTCTCGTCGGCACGGTGATCGGCGCGGCGATCGCCTATTACTTTATGCTGCCGGCAATGAACTTCAAAAGCATGGAGATGTATTTGTTCTTCGGCGTGGTGGCGGTCATCTATGTGGCGCTGCAGGTGTTGCTGTCGGGCGTGATCGCAAAGCCGGAATACACGGTCTATGTCAAAAAACAGGCGCTGATTCCCTGCGCGGTGATTCTTTTGCTCGCGGTTGTGGTCGGCATTGGTTTTGTATTTTCCTCGGTCGTTTTCCGTGCCGGATCCTACAGCCGGATCATCGACGTGGATGAATCCAAAACCTTTACCAGCGATATCGCCGAAGCGGATTTCCAAAGCGTGCCCGTGCTTGACGACGCGGCTGCCGCGGCGCTGGCCAACCGTGCGCTGGGCGATCTGAGCTCGATCAACAAGGTTTCGCAGTTTGAGCTTTCGGGCAAATTTACCCAAATCAACTACAAAAACGCGCCGGTGCGCGTGACAACGCTGGCTTATGGCGATATCTTCAAATGGTTCAAAAACACCTCCACCGGTTTCCCGGGCTATATCGTGGTGGACATGGTCACGCAAAAGGCCGATCTGGTGCTGCTGCCGGAGGGCAGTTATATCCGCTATTCCACCGAGGAGCATTTCAGCAAATATCTGATGCGCCATCTGCGCTTCCAATATCCGACCTATCTGTTTGACGAGCCGCACTTTGAAATTGACGAAGCGGGCGAACCGTTTTGGCTGTGCCCGGTGGTCGACAAAACGATCGGTCTGTTCGGCGGCACAGACGTCAAGGGCGTCGTGATGGTCAACGCCATCACGGGCGAATGCACGGAGTATACTGTAGACGAAGTCAAAAACGACGCGGCGCTGCAGTGGATCGACGTGATCTATTCGAACAGTCTGTTGGTCGAACAGTATAACTACCACGGCAAATACGGCGGCGGCTTCATCAACTCCATCATCGTGCAGGACGGCGTGAAGGTGGCCACGGAAGGCAGCAACTTCCTTGCGATGAACGACGACGTGTATATGTACACCGGCGTCACCTCCGTATCCGGCGACCAGGCGATCATCGGTTTCGTGCTGGTAAACATGCGCACCAAGGAAGCCAACTTCTATGAAGTTTCGGGCGCCAAGGAATATTCGGCGGCGTCTTCGGCGGAAGGCGTGGTGCAGGACTACGGCTACAAGGCCACGTTCCCGATCCTTTTGAACATCAGCGGTCAGCCGACCTACTTTATGTCGCTCAAGGACACATCTTCGCTGGTCAAGCGCTACGCGATGGTCAACGTGCAGAACTATCAGGTTGTTGTTACGGGCGAAACGATTGCCGAATGCATGGAGGCGTATGCCAAAAAGCTGCGCCAAAACAATATCAAGATTGACGTCGATATCGACGAGATCAAAGAGGCAACCGACAACAACGATCCCAACAACCCGGCAACACCCGACGCGCCGGCGGCCGATACCCGCAAGACGATCAGCGGCAAGCTGACCGATATCCGCACGGCGGTCATCGGCGGCGATTCCGTCTATTTCCTGCAGGTGGAAGGCAGCAAGAAATTCTTCCGTGTTGCTGCGGCGGACAACGAGGCAGTCGTGATATTCAACGTCGGCGACAGTGTGACGATCACCTATGAAAAATCGTCCGATGCGATCATCGACGCGATCAGTGTGAAATAAACCGAGTTTTTCGGCACGAGGCAGCGCTTCGTGCCGTTTTTTCTTGCACCGGGGTGCGAAATGTGATACAATAAAACAAATCCATCTGGAGGTGACGGGATGCGGCGATATGACTATGTGCTGTGGGATTGGAACGGCACGCTGCTGGACGATTTGGCGCTCAATCTCTCTGTGGAAAACGAGCTGCTGCGCCGCCGCGGATTGTTTGAACGCGCCGACAAAGACTATTATCTCGCCCACTTCGATTTTCCGATTATCGATTTTTACCGTGCGCTCGGCTTCGATTTTTCCAAGGAGGACTACGCCGACGTCGCAAACGAATATGCCGATACCTACGCGGCGGGGCTGGACGGCGTCCGTCTGTTTGACGATGCGCTGCCGGTGATCGACGCGCTGGGCGACAGCGGTGTGCGGCAGGTCGTGATTTCCGCCACGGAGCACCGGCTGCTGTGCCGGCAGGTTGCGCGGTATGATTTGCCCGGCCGGTTCGAATCGGTGCTCGGCAGCGAAAACAATCTCGGCAAAAGCAAGGTCGCTGTGGCGGTTGACTGGTTGAAAACCCACGGCGCCGACCCGAAACGAACGCTGTTTGTGGGCGACACAACCCACGATTTTGAAACGGCTGCGGCCATCGGCTGCGACTGCGCGCTGGTCAGTCGCGGCCACAACAGCCGGGCCCGGCTGGAAGCAACCGGCTGTCCGGTGTTCGGCGATCTGCGCGGCGTGCTGCGGCTTGTGCGCGGCGGCAAAACCGTGTTGCTCGCGCCCGATTCGTTTAAGGGTACGCTCTCTGCCGTTGCGGTTGCTTCGACGCTGGCGGACGTGCTGACCGCCGAAGATCCCGCGCTCACCGCCGTGGAGCTGCCGATCGCCGACGGCGGCGAGGGCACCGTGGACGCGTATTTGAAAATTTTCGGCGGCGAAAGGCGCACACGGACGGTGCAAAGTCCGCTCGGCCATTCTGTCGATGCGGCCTATGCAATTTTGCCGGACGGTACGGCTGTGATTGAAACGGCGGCGGCCAGCGGCATTGCGATTGAACGAGAAAACGACGCCATGCGCGCATCGTCCTTCGGCACGGGAGAGCTGTTGCGCGACGCGCTCGATTGCGGGTGCAAAACGGTTTTGCTCGGTCTGGGCGGCAGCGCTATGACCGACGGCGGCACCGGCTTTTTAAGTGCGCTCGGCGCAAGATTTTTGGACTGGGACGAAAGCGAACTGCCGCCCGGCGGCGGAGAGCTGCTGCGGCTGCGGCGGATCGACCTTTCGGGTCTTGACCCGCGGCTGCAAACGGTCACGCTGCGCGTGCTGTGCGATGTGAAAAATCCGCTCTTCGGTCCCGACGGCGCCGCGCATATCTTTGCACCGCAAAAGGGCGCCGATCCCTCACAGGTGCGGTTGCTCGATCTCGGCCTTCGTCAGCTCGCGTTTTGTGCGGCGAATGTAACCGGCAGGGACAACGCGCGGTTGCCCGGCGCGGGTGCGGCCGGCGGCATGGGCTTTCTGCTGCAAACGTTTTGCGGCGCCGAGTTGCGAAGCGGCATCGACTGTATTTTGGACGCCGCACGGTTTTCCGACCGCGCCAAAACGGCGGATCTCATTGTGACAGGCGAAGGCAAAATGGACGCGCAAAGCCTGATGGGCAAAGCGCCGTTCGGCGTTGCCAGCCGCGCCGGGCAAACGCCGGTGGCGGCCGTCGTGGGACTGCTTGACGCCGAAGAAGACGCGGTCATACAGGGCGGGATTGCAAAAGTGTTTGAAACCAACGAGCGGCATTTGCCGTTTGCCGAGATCAAAGACACAGCGCACGACGATTTGGTGCGTGCGGCAAAAAAACTGGCGGCATGGATTTCTTCGGATGCCTTTGCCGCGGAGAGAAGGGAATACAGATGAAAACATTGGATCTGATCGTTCCGTGTTATAACGAGGAGGCGGCGCTGCCGCTGTTTTACGAAACCGTCACCGAAACGCTGCGGACGCTTTCCGGCTATCAGACAACGCTGATTTTTGTGGACGACGGAAGCAGCGACCGGACGCTCGAAACGCTGAAAAGATTTGCACGGAGTGACAGTCGGGTAACGTACCTGTCGTTTTCGCGCAATTTCGGCAAAGAGAGCGCGATGCTCGCCGGTCTGCGCGCGAGCACAGCGGACATTGTAGGGTTTCTCGACGCCGATTTGCAACACAGCCCTTCGCTTTTGCCGGATATGCTGCAATCGCTCGAGGACGGGTATGACGTTGCGGCGGCGAAGCGGGTTGACCGGGCGGGCGAAACGAAGTTGAAAAGCCGCCTTTCCGACGCCTTTTATCAGATCGCGAACCGGATGACCGACGTAGAAATCGACCCGGGCGCGCAGGATTTTCGCGTGATGAAACGGGTCGTTGCCGACGCGCTGCTTTCGCTCGGTGAACACCGCCGGTTTACCAAAGGGCTGTTCAGCTTTGTGGGCTTTCGTACAAAATGGTTCCCACACGAAAACGCGGTTCGCGCGGCGGGGGAGACCAAGTGGAATTTTAAAAAGCTGTTTGTCTATGCGTGCGACGGGATTTTAGCGTTTTCCGATTTGCCGCTCAAACTGCCGTTGTACCTCGGCGGCGGTCTTTGCGCCGGCGCGGGGCTGTACGCGCTGATCGCGCTGATCGTTTTTTTGTGCGGCAAAGCGGTGTCGCCTGTGCATGCAGTATTGATTGTGATGCTGTTTCTTTGCGGCCTGATCCTTTTTGCCGTCGGCGTGCTGGGGTTGTATCTTGCGCGGATCTATACCGAGACCAAAGGGCGGCCGGTTTATATCGTAAAGGAAACCAATCTCAAAAAGTGACGGAAAGTTCGAGGCGACAGAAATATGAAACGAGTTTTGTTCAGCGCAGTTTTGCTTTTGCTTATGCTGCCGGGCGTTGCGTTGGCAGCAGACGATTCACATAACCACAGCTTTTCTCTTGTAGCCGAAACACCGGCTACCTGTACGGCCCAGGGGGCAAAGGTCTATCGCTGTGATTGCGGTGTTGTGAATACCGAGGTGATCAACGCACTGGGCCATGACTTCGCGCGCGACTGGACGGTGGACCGTGCACCGACTTGCTACGAGGAAGGGGTCAAAACGCGCCATTGTTCGCGCTGCGACGCCGTAACGGACCGGTTGATAATCCGCACGACCAACCACAGCTTTACCTATACGCAGGTGGCGCCGACCTGTACGGCGTCGGGCTATCGCCACCGGGTTTGCGCGATCTGCGGCGACGTGATGGACGATCAGTATGTTTCCCCGCTCGGCCACGAACCGGGGCTTTGGATTGTAGAACAGGCGGCGTCGTGTGAAACCGCCGGCTTTCGCAGCCGGTCGTGTACCCGCTGCGGCGTCAAGCTGGAAACGCTGCCGATTGAAAAAACCGGACACACCTTTGCGGATACGGTTGTTCCGCCCACCTGCACCGAACAGGGCTATACGCTGCATACCTGCCGAAGCTGCGGTGCGCAAAAGCAGGACAAATTTATAAAAGCAACCGGCCACAGCTTTCCCGAGACCGGGCAGCAGACCAAAGCGCCGACCTGTACCGAAAAAGGCGAAATGCAGCTCGTTTGCACCGTTTGCGGCAGCACAAAGTCCAAAGCGGTACCCGCGCTCGGCCACGATTACAGCGCCACGCCCACGATCGACCGCGCGCCGAGCTGCACAGCCAAGGGCGAACAGTCCAATCACTGCCTGCGCTGCGACGCGCGCAAAAATGTGGTCTCGCTCGACCGGGTGGCGCATACGCCGCAAAAAGACGACGTTTCGCCCACCTGTACCAAGAGCGGCACCCGCGGCAGAATCGTCTGCGCGGTTTGCGGCAAAGTGATCGACGCCGGCGCCAATGCCGCTGCCCTCGGCCATGACTATGTACAAACGGCGGTCATTTCCGAGCCGACCTGCACGTCCAACGGTTCCGCAACGATGACCTGCAGCCGTTGCGGCAACACGAAAACCCAAACCACACCGTCGACCGGCCATCAGTTTGATCCGACCTGGGTGGTGGACAAAGCGCCGACCTGCACCGCACAGGGCGAACAGGCGCACTACTGCACGCGATGCGGCAAACGCACGGACGTTACGCCGATCCCGCGCACCGATCATCAGAAGGTCTATGATGTGCTCACACCGCCAAGCTGCACCGAACCGGGGAAAAGCAGCGGCGCACACTGCGCATATTGCGGCAAGGAATTGGAAAAATCCGGCACGATCCCGGCCACGGGACACAGCTTTGTGCCGCAGGAAGTTTATCAGGAGCCGTCGTGCACAACCGCCGGACGCGCCCTCGGCCGCTGCAGCGTCTGCGGTGAACAAAAAGAGATCACGCTCCCGGCGCTGGGGCATGAGTTCGATACCCAGTGGACGGTGGACAAAGCGCCGACCTGCACCGCGCAGGGCGAACAGTCGCACCATTGCACACGGTGCGGGAAACGGCAAACTGTTACGACGCTCCCGCGCAAAGGACATACGGTTGTCGTTGACAAGCCGAAAGCCGCCACCTGTTTGAAAGAAGGCAAAACCGCGGGCAGCCATTGCAGCGTTTGCGGCAAAGTGCTGCAAAAGCAGGAAACTGTGCATGCGCTCGGCCACAAGATCGAGACCGCCCGCACACCGGCGACGATGAAAAAGAACGGCAAGCGCGTGCAGATTTGCACCCGTTGCGGTAAAACGGTCAAAAAGGAAACGATTTTGCGCATCAAAAGCGTTACGCTGGCAAAGGCACGCTATGCGTTTGACGGCAAGCGGAAAACGCCGGCCGTTGTTGTCAAAGACAAAGCGGGCCACACGCTCAAGGCAAAGCGAGACTATACGGTCTTCTATGAAAAGGGCCGCAAACAGATCGGCGTCTATACCGTGACGGTGACGTTCCGCCGCAATTACGCCGGCGAAAAGACGCTCCGGCTGCGGATCGTGCCGCGCAAACCGACCGGACTTGACGCGGCGCAAAGCACCACGAAAGTGACGCTGTCGTGGCAAAAGGTCAGCGGCGCCACAGGGTATGCCGTATATGAAAAGATCGGCAAAAAGACGCAAAAGCTCGGCACAACAACCAATCTCTATTACACAATCAGGGACCGCGCCGCCGGACACAAATACACGTTCTTTGTGGTTGCGCTGGCAAAAAAGGGCAAAACGACCTTGCGCAGCGATCCGAGCGCGGATAAACTGACGGCGACAAAGCCGTTGCCGGTGTCGCTTTCGGTGTCACGCAGCGGACAGACGGCTGTTTTGCGTTGGAACAACGCCGGCGACTGCGACTATGAGATCTACTATGCACCGAAGAAAAACGCCAGACAGATCTGCATCGGCACCACGGACAAAACGACGTTCACCACCGGCGCCTATCCCCGCGGCAGCCGCGCGTGCTTTAAAGTGAAGGCGGTTGTGCGCAGCAGCACCGGTACGCTGAGCACCCAAAATTCGCAGATTCGCCAGATCTATCTGTGATTCGGCACGATAAACAAAAATACTTTTTAAAATTTAGCACTGGATTTCGCCCGATATTGTTGACGATTGTTCGTCGAGGTGTTACAATAAAAATACGGTACCGCTGCGGTTTTGCCGGGGCGGTATTGCTTTTAGAAGAAACGGAGGAAACAAACAATGCAATATGATGTTGCCGTGATCGGCGCCGGTGTTTGCGGCGCGATGATTACACGTGAAATGTCAAAGCTGGATCTGAAAGTCGTACTGTTGGAAAAGTACAACGACGTTGCTATGGGCACGTCCAAAGCCAACAGCGCCATCGTCCACGCCGGATTTGACGCAACGCCCGGCTCGCTCAAAGCGCAGCTCAACGTGCAGGGCGCGTCACTGATGGCATATTACTGCAACAAGCTGCATGTACCTTATAAGAATATCGGCTCGCTCGTCGTCGCCTATAACTGGGACGATATGAAGACGCTCGACGAGCTGTTTGAACGCGGCTTTGCCAACGGCGTGCCGAATATGGAGATCATCAGCCAGGAACGCCTGCGCGCGATGGAACCGTATATCAGCGAAGAAGCGGTCGGTGCGCTTTGGGCGCCGACGGCCGGTATCGTCAGCCCGTACGAACTGACGATTGCCTGCACCGAAAACGCGGTGCTGAACGGCGCGCGTGTCAAACGTAATTCCGGCGTATTCGATATCGAATTTAAAGACGATCTGTTCTTTTTGTCTACGGCCAGCGGCGTAGTCAAGGCGAAGTACGTCATCAACTGCGCCGGCGTGTTTGCCGACCAAATCGCCAAGATGATCGGCGACACCTCGTTCCGTATCATCCCGCGAAAGGGCGAATACTATTTGCTCGATAAAACCGAAAAGAAAATGGTCAACCATGTATTGTTCCATTGCCCGTCCAAAATGGGCAAGGGCATTTTGGTCACCCCGACCGTCCACGGCAACGTGCTGATGGGTCCGACGGCGATCGATCTCGATTTTGACAGCAAGCTCGACCTCGACACCACGATTGAAGGTCTCAACATTGTCAAGGAAGACGTCAAGACCGTCATCCCCACGCTCTCCACCCGCAACTGCATCACGTCGTTTGCCGGTTTGCGCGCGCATATCGACACACAGGAAGCCGATTTCCTGATTGCGCCGAGCAAAGCGAACGGTCATTTCATCAATGTGGCCGGTATCGAATCGCCGGGGCTGACTGCGGCGCCCGCAATCGCGCGGTATGTGGCCAATATCTTTAAAGAGATCGCGCCGCAGTATCAGCGCAAGGAGGTGTTCCGCACCGATCGCCCGGCGCCGGTGCGCGTCAACGAGATGAGCGACGAGGAACGCAAGGCGCTGGTGGCCAAAGACAAGCGCTACGGCCGGATCATCTGCCGCTGCGAAGGAATCACCGAAGGCGAGATTGTCGACGCGATCAAAGCGCCGTGCGGTGCCCGGGATGTGGACGGCGTCAAACGTCGTACCCGTGCCGGTATGGGTCGTTGCCAGGGCGGCTTTTGCGGATCCAAGGTGGTTGAGATTTTAGCGCGTGAGCTTGGAGAAGAGATGAACAAGATCACGAAGTTCGGCAACGGTTCCAAGATCTTGTATAACAGAACGAAGTGAGGGAAGACAGATGCAGAAATATGATTTAGTTGTCATCGGCGGCGGCCCCGCCGGTATGGCTGCGGCGTTGCAGGCGAAAGAAGACGGCGTCAAAAAGATCCTCATCCTCGAACGTGCGGCAACGCTCGGCGGCATTTTGGAACAATGTATCCACGCCGGATTCGGTCTGCATTATTTCGGTGAGGAGCTCACCGGTCCCGAATATGCCCACCGCTTTATTGAACAGGTGGAACAAACGGATATCGAAGTCAAGGTCGACACCATGGTGCTCGAGATCCGTACCGGCAACATCGTGATCGCTACGAACGCGGTCGACGGGATGCTGGAGATCCACGCCACGGCGATCATCCTCGCGATGGGCTGCCGCGAACGTCCGCGCGGCGCGCTGGATATTCCCGGTTCGCGCGCGTCCGGCATCATGACCGCCGGCACCGCACAGAAATATGTCAATATCGACGGCTATATGCCGGGCAAAAAGATCGTGATCCTCGGCTCGGGCGACATCGGTCTGATTATGGCGCGGCGTATGACGCTCGAGGGCGCCAAGGTGGAAATGGTATGCGAGCTGATGCCGTTTTCCGGCGGTCTGCAGCGCAACATCGTGCAGTGCCTCGAGGATATGGGTATCCCGCTCAAGCTTTCCTGTACTGTCATCCAGACGCACGGCATCGAACGTCTCGAGGGTGTGACGATCGCCAATGTGGACGAAAACCGCCGGCCGATCCCCGGCACGGAGCAGTATGTGGAATGCGATACGCTGCTGTTGTCGGTCGGTTTGATTCCCGAAAATGAGCTGACCCGCATGGCCGGTATCATCATCGACCCGGTGACCAACGGCGCTGTGGTGGACGAAAACCGCCAAACCAGCCGCCCGGGCATCTTCGCATGCGGCAACGTGCTGCAAGTGCATGATCTGGTCGACTATGTGACCCAGGAAAGCCAGATCGCCGGCGCCGGCGCCGCGGCCTATATCAAAAACAAGCCCAAGGGCAGAAATCGCTATGTCTCCGTTAAGGGTCAAAGCGGCGTGCGCTATGTGGTTCCGCAAAATATCAACGAGAACACCGACAAGGACGTCAAACTTTATTTCCGCGTGGCGGACGTCTACCGCAACGCCCGCATCCTTGTGGAGAGTGACGGCAAGGTGTTGTATAACAAGAAAAAGCCCAAGCTCGCGCCGGGTGAGATGGAATATGTCGTTGTAAAAGCCGACGATATCCATGCGCTGCAAAAGAAAGAGCTTGTTGTCAGACTGGAGGTACAGAAATGATCCGTGAAATGATTTGCGTTTCCTGCCCCATCGGCTGCGCGCTGCGCGTTGAACTCGACGACAGCGGCAAGGTGCTCTCCGTTTCGGGCAACACCCGCAAGCGCGGCGAAAAATACGCGATCGATGAATGCACCAACCCGGTGCGCATGCTGACCTCCACTGTGAAGGTCAACGGCGGATCGCTCCCGGTGGTGCCGGTCAAAACGAGCAAACCGATCCCGAAGGGCAAAATGTTTGAATGTATGGCGGCGATCAACAACGAAGTGGTCGATGCGCCGATCAAGCTTGGCGACGTGCTGATTTCCAACGTCTGCGACACCGGCGCGGACATCGTTGCCACCAACGAAGTATAACATAGAACGGCGGCCGCGGCAAACAGGGGCCGCCGTTTTTCGATTTGTAAAAGTCAAACAACTTTTTGTCATACAAGATTTACAAAATCCGCGCATTTGATTGCCGAACTTTTATTGACAAAAGCAAAAGAATCCATTATAATGAAACCAAGATGGAGCGGCAGGGCCGTTCCGATACATTGCAACGGAGGTAATCATTATGAAAAAATTAGTAGCAGTTTTGCTGTGCTTTGTGATGCTCTTCTCGTTCGCGGCGGTGTTCGCGTTTGCAGAGGGCGAAACCGCAGCCGAAACCGTAACGGTCACATTCTATGACGACGACGGCACAACGGTGATCGCGGCCGTGGAGACCGAAAAAGGCAAGTCTCCGGTCTGCCCGCCGAACCCGACAAAGGCCAGAGCCGACGGCGATCCCGAATGGGAGTTCAAATGCTGGATCGACGCCGCAGGCAAAGAGTATTATCCCAACACGCTGCCGGTGGCCAATGAGAACACGGCTTACACTGCAAAATATGTGAAGCTGTATGACGATCCCGACAACATCACGATCATGTCGTTCCTCGCTTCGATCTTCGAACGTCTGAACAAGATCTTTGCACAGATCTCCACCTATTTTGAAGAGCTGACAAAGAGCGTGGAAAACCTGCTGAAGTAAACAACCCGTCCCGTGCACCGGCGTGCACGGGATGTTTCTTTTTCCGGTTATATATTTTCTAAAATTAAATTTGAAAAAAGCTTTACTTTTTCGTCTTTTGTGGTATAATAAAGGTACAAAAGAAAAGGAAGGTAACGAAAGATGGCTGAAATCAATTTGACAAACGATATGTTCGAGCGGGAAGTGCTGCAATCCGACGTGCCCGTGCTGGTCGACTTTTGGGCAACCTGGTGCGGTCCGTGCCGGATGGTGGCGCCGATTGTGGAGGAGATCGCCGACGAATATGACGGCAAGGTCAAGGTTTGCAAGGTCAATGTGGACGAAGAGGAAGATCTTGCGATGAAGGATCAGATCCTCGGCATGCTGCTGTAAGCAACCAAAAAAAGAAGATCCGCAGTTGTTCGCTGCGGATCTTTTTGTTGAATGACTCAGATAATGAAGCCGAGCTTCGCAAGCAGGATGTCTGTCTTGATGCCAAGAACACCGAGTTTGACGAGCGCGATGATTGCATGTACGAATACGGAAACAGCAGTGATCATCTCGGATTCTCCTTCCCTTCGTTTTCTTCCCTTCCATTATAACGGAAGTATTCTTTATAAGTGTGAACAATTTGTGAACATTCGAAGGAAATTATCGAAAAATCAGACACGGGCGACCATTTCGCCATAGAGCTCTTTCTCTTCTTTGATAAACGCTTCCACCTGCTCTACGGTCGGCATCGCGGCCGAGCAGCTGTGGGCGGACACAAGCATGGAGGCGCTCGCTGTGCCGAATTCCAGCGCGTCGATGATATCCCAGCCCTCGAGCAAACAGCGGATAAACGCGGAGGCATAGCCGTCGCCGCCGCCGAAGCCTTTCATCGTTTTGACAGGGAAGGGCTTGATGGAATAGCTCTTGCCGTCGTTGGTATAGGCGGTGGAGCCTTCCTTGCCGTGCTTGATAATCACAATCTTGGCGCCGTAGCTTTGCCACAAAGCGGCGCTTTCTTCGTCCGTTTTGCAAACGCCGGTGATCGCTTCCGTGAGGTCGTATTCCTCGCGCGAGCCGAGGATGATATCGGCGTTGCGGGCGACCATAGAATAATAGATCGAAATCTCGTCCGCGTTTTTCCAGGTGTAGGCGCGGTAGTCGATGTCGAAGATGATGACGACGTTGTTCTTCTTTGCAAGCATCATCGCTTTGAGCGCGGCCTCTCTCGACGGCGATTGCGACAGCGCGGTGCCGGAAATGACGATCGCTTTGGCGCTCTTGATATAGTCTTCGCTCACTTCGCTCGGGTGCAGCATCAGATCGGCCACACCGTCGCGGTACATCAGAATGCTGCTTTCGGTCGGGCTCTTGATCTCGGTGAAGGTCAGGCCGATTTTTTCGCCGTTTTGTGCGCGGAAGATGTTGGATGTGTCAATGCCGTCCTTTTTAAAATAATCCACCACATAGTCGCCGTGCTGGTCGTCGCTGACTTTGCCGATAAAGCCGACTTTTTTGCCGAGCCGGGCAAGGCCGACTGCGATGTTGGCCGGAGAGCCGCCGACATACTTGTTGAAATTGCAGCTTTCCGACAGCGGACGGTTCATGTCGGTGGGGTTGAAGTCGATAGCGACGCGGCCGATGGGAATCACGTCAAGCGGCTTGCTTTGGTCAAATTC
>CACWJV010000017.1 GCA_902761265.1 Oscillospiraceae bacterium
CACTGCAACCAAAGACAGCGATATTGATATTGCCGTCATCGTTGACAGCATTGACGCAGACTATCTGACTGCAGTTTCGAGACTGTGGAGATTGACACGATACGTCAATGATGAGATTGAACCGGTCTTAATGATTGACGGCGAGGACCAAAGTGGTTTTCTGCATACTGTGCGAAGCACTGGAATTGCAGTTTGATCTGTGAACTTTAGTGAAAAGGATACGGTTGCAGGTATAATGTGGGGTGCGTTTCCGCGTGTGTCGGGAGAGCGCTTGAATGGCATTCAAGAGGTAAGGGGTTGGGGCTCCTTCCGTAAGGAAGTTGGAAGCAGCCCGCAACCGACTCTTGTAACAGTTTAGTTTTTTGTAATGGTTGAATTTCGGCGTAGCTTCGGTTATGCCGATTTTTCTTGTTTGATCTGCCGCTGCATCTCTGCTTCCATCTCTTCCGGCGTCAGCTCTTTGATGAGCCCGATGCCGTAGAAATAGACATCAATGAGTTGATAGCGTTTGCCTTCCAAATACTTCGGTGCGTATACGACGATCTTTTCAATGAACTCATGCACAAGCTCCGGCGTCAGTGTTTGCAGATCTGTAATTTGTTTGGCCTTGGCTACGAACCTTTCCAACCCCTCATCCTGACTGACTTGCCGGTTCAGCGCAGTTTCCATGTCCGGCAGGTTTTCTTTCAGCTCTTTTTGCTCCGTTTCCAGTGTAGAGGATAAAGTTGCATACCGTTCGTTGCTGAGTTTGCCCTTGACATTGTCCTCATACATCCGCTGAATGAGCACATCAATTTCAGCAATCCGAGCTTTTGCCTTGTCCAACGTCCGCCGTTTGGCAGCCTGTTCTCGTTTTTGTTCGATCCCGAAGTGTTCGCGTTGCTTTGCAATAAAGGGATCTTCAAATAGCTGGATACTTCGGAAGATGCGCTGCATCGTTTCTAAGACAATACTGTAAACAACCTCTTCGCGGATATAGTGTGCAGTACAGTTTGACGTATCTTTTCGGTAGGACGAACAGAAGAAATAGGACTTGGTGTATTTGCCCTTGCTGTTGCAGTAGTTCAGTTTGGAACCGCAACCGTCGCAGTAGAGTACACCTGAGAACATACTGAGGTGTCCGCTTTTTGTATGCCGCCTTCGATGTTCGCGCAGATCCTGTACCAGCGCAAAAGTGTCGCGGTCGATAATGGCAGGGTGGGTGTTTTCAAAGATCTGCCAGTCTTCCGTGGGGCGTGTGACCCTTATCGGATTCTTAAAAGATTTGGTCGTGTAGCGGAAGTTAATCGTGTCCCCGCAGTATTCCCGGCGTTCAAGAATATCCGTGACGGTCCGCGTATTCCAACTGAACCGCTTTCCCGGCTTGTGCGTGCATTTGCGGCCGATGCTGTCCCAATAATCCGTCGGTGTCAGAACGTGATCTTCTTTGAGTATGTTTGCGATCCGCGTTGGTCCGTAACCGTCCAGACACAGCTTGAAGATTCTGCGAACAACTGCCGCGGCGGGTTCGTCAACGAGCCAAATGATATTGTGTTTGGTGCTCTCCGGGGATTTCATATAGCCATACGGTGGAATCGTTGTCAGCGGTTGACCGGACATACCCTTGTTGCGCAGCACATTGCGAACTTTTTGACTTGTGTTTTTTGCATGCCATTCGTTGAAAAGATCCTGCATCGGCACGAGATCACTGATCCCTTTGGCGGTGTCGATATTGTCCATGATGGCGATATACCGAATCCCCAAGCGGTCAAATTCTTCTTCCATGAGCTGACCGACGATTAAACGGTTTCTGCCGAGACGGGAGTGGTCTTTCACAATGAGCGTTCGGATCAAACCCTGTTCCGCCAGTTCCATGATTTCGGTGAAAGCGGGGCGCGCAAACGTCACGCCCGACCAGCCATCATCTATGAAAACCCGTGGATTGTTGAACCCGTTTTCCTTTGCATACATCTCTAAAATGGCCTGTTGGTTTTTGATACTGTTTGACATGCCTTCCTGCTCATCGTCCCGCGACAGGCGGCAGTACAAAGCATCGATTTTGTCCGACTGATTTGATTTTCTTTTCACGTTTACTCCTTTCTTCAGCCGGAAGGATATGAATCTTCAGGACAGGTTTATCATACCACATTCCGGCCAAAACTTCAACACTTTAAAGTGCGAATTTACAAATTTCTGACAACAAATTGTTCGACTCGGTCCAGTACGGTTTCGTTGCCGTCGGGTTGAAAAAAGGTACGGACGATATAGGTCGTGCCGTCTATCTTTTTCATAAAACGAACCGGCTCCTGCTTCATGTTTTGGAACACCGTCCAACGTTCTTCCGGCGTCATCTTTTTGAGTTCAGCCATAATACGGTTGTATTCTTTTTCCGCTCTGCCGGTCAGTTCCAGCGCGGCAGTACAGTCTGTCAGAAAACTTCGTATTTTACGGATGAGTCTCATTTTCTTCACCTCCCATCTCTATCGTAACCGCTGTTACGATACAATCTTGCATGATCCTTTTTCTGTTGGAGCTTTTGATTTACCATCTGCGTGATTTTGACGTCTCCGTAGACCCGACGAAGGAATCTATCCTCCTGCGCATAAGGCTTCAAGCGTTCAACTTCATCTTTCACAGCATTGTAATTCTGTTCCATCTGTCGGTAGCGTTTTTGATAGGATTCCGCCTGCGCCAAACGGCTCTCATAGTAACTGCGCTGTTCAAAAATGCGGGACAGCAATTTGCGAATCAGTTCCTTTAATTTGGAAATCAGCGGCTCCACGAACGTCGTTTTGTACTTCTTCGCCGACATCATCGCAGGCGGTTCCGGGAGCTGGTACTCCGGCTCGTCGGCAAGGTCGCGCGTGACCGAACCGAGTTCCTTTTCCCAATCTTCATAGACTTCAACTCGCTTCTTTGCGGAGCGTAAATCGGCTTGTACTTCTTCCAGTATAGACTTCAACTCGCTTCTTTGCGGAGCGTAAATCGGCTTGTACTTCTTCCAGTTTCGCTTCCGCTTTTTGAATGTCGCGCTGACGTTCCTGCAGCTTGTAATCTTCCACCGACAGGTGTTTTTCCTGCGTACTTTTTTGATTCCAAAAGATTCCATGATCTTGCATGATGTCGGAGAGGAATTCCTTTTCGGACCGTACCCATTGGTTCCATTCCGTATCACGTTTGGAGCCGCCAAGAAAGCCCTGCGCGGCCAGTGCCTGTTTCAGAGAAACGCGCGTTTCAAGGCCGCGTTTGCTGCCGGTGGTAAACGGTACAAAGTCGATGTGCAGGTGCGGCGTCGCCTCATCCATGTGCAGATGTGCAGAGAAAACACGGAGGTTCGGATTGCGCTGCCGGAAGCTCCGATAGTATTCATCTAGAATCTTTTTTGCGACTTCGCCTTCCCAATTCACTGCGCCCATATCGTCCCGGTTCCCAATCTGCACGATGATTTCATGGAACGGTTTTTCCTGTTTGCCGGAACGAATCTTTTCGTAATAATCGGGGATGATCCGGTCACTGCGCGTCTGCTTTTCGTTGTAGTTTTTCAGTGCGTCATCGAACAATTCGTGATACACATCCTTGATGTTTTCGTTGCAATATTCCACATTTAGATGCGACCGTTCGGGGTCGGTGTTCTTGGCGTGGAACTTGCGGCTGTTGTGTCTGGTCGAGCCTTTGCCGACCATGATGCTGATGCTTCGTTCTATAGCACCACGTCCTTTCTTCATTCTTTTACAATCTACAAACCTTACAAAAGGTTCTGTTACTCTTGTCAAGAGTAACGCAAAAGCACTTTTGACAGCCTACGGCCATCAAAAGGTGCTATTGCGCTCCCCGAGGGGTGCGGATCGCCGGTGGCGATCTCTGCCGACTTCAGTCGGCAGAAGCACCGACCGAACCGGCAGGTGAGACCCGGGGCGCTGCCCCGCTGTCTGTGACAGCTCCCTGGCAGGGCTGCCCTTTGAAAAGCGTACCCCGCACCCCGCGGAAACGTCTGCAGCCATGTTGGCTCAGCTTTTTGTGACGATGGTGACGATCATTTTGCACACCTGTTTTTCGTCGTCACCGTCGTCACGGATCGTCACCGACCCGCTGTAATTCGATCCGGCGACCATCGTGATTGCGGCTGGTGCGGACGCTGATCTTGAAGTCATGCAACAATGTCGAAGCATTGACATTGAGCTTCATGCTGAGCGTGTTCGGTTTCAAATCCGTACCGAGAAAAGTTGCCAGTTCGGTCGCCGTGCCGCTCCAATTTCCGCCAATTTCGTTCAGTTTTTCAGTGAGCAAAACCAGCAACGGATCGGGCGGCATTTTCCAAAGTTCGGTTTCAAAGCTGACGAGATTCCAACGCAGTGTTTCGGGATCGCGTTCCAATAGAATCTTCGTATCCGGCTGATCCCGACCGGAGATTTCCAGCGTCGCAAGGTTGCTTGTCCGACAGTCTTTGGTCAGCAGCCAGACGCCGTCCGACGCGCCAAGCAACCCGGTCGTGCCGTTGATCTTTCCGAACGGGTCGCTGCTGTTTTGTTTGCGCGTATGATGGATGAACAACAGGCAAAGCGCATGCTTTTCAGCAAAAGCTTTCAGTCTGGAAATGACTTCATAATCTTTTGCGTAGCTGTACGCATCAGCACTGCCGCGAATTTTTTGCAGCGTATCGACAATGATCAGTCGCGTGGTTTCATGCGCAGACACGAACGTCTCCAGTTGCCTTTCCAGACCGTCGCCAAGCAGATTTGCATGAACAGCGAAGTGCAGATCGGCGCTTTCTTCCGTACCGAACATCTGATACATCCGCTGCTGAATGCGCGAATACTGATCTTCCAGCGCGAGGTAAAGAACGGTGCTCTTTGCGACGGCCTTATCCCAAAACGGTACTCCGCTTGCAACGCAAAACGCGAGCTGCGATGCAAGAAAACTCTTGCCGATTTTAGCGTCGCCGACCAAAAGATACACGCCGGGGAAGAGCAGATCTAAGATAATCGACCGACCGGAGAGAAAGGCGTTTTCATACAATTCGGATAACGATTTCGTTTCCAGCGCAGCGGCGTCCGGTGGGTGCAGCGGAGCAAGGTTGCCTGTTGATATGGACGATAGTTTGGTTATGTTTTGGTTCATGAGTTCACCTCCTTCATTTTGGCTTTTGACAGATTACCGCGTCGCTACGGCGGCGCTTTATCTTTTTGATGCTTCAGGTTGCCGGTGTGCTGTTTGCCGGCTTCGGACATCGCCGCGCGGCTTCGGTCACTCGGTGTGCGGACGGTGCGGAAAGTCAAGTGTCCGCGTTTGACTGCCGCCCAGAGAAAGCCGGTCTCGACATCGTCTTCGTTGATCCAGACGGTCTCCGGCTCATCCGCTTTCAGCTTGCGGATGGCGGCGTTCAGGTGCTTGTCCCAGCTGCGGATTTGGATTTCGTCCTCGCCGTGGACGTAGCTGATGGTGGTTTCTTTTTCGGCTCGTGACGTAAGGCTTTTTCACTCCTTTGGATTTTTTCAAGTTTCGGAGAGACCCCCGATTTTCGGCTTTTTTCATCGGCCCTTACCCCGTGTTTTTGTATCGTTATTGAATAGGATTTCGGCAGACGATGCACAGGTCGTTTGGGCGATTTCTATTCAAAAGCCGGTTTTCGGCATTTCTCCTTCTACTACTTATTACTGACTGGTTTTCGATTTGGGACAAACTTTTTCCTTCCACTATCTATTCCTGACTCTATTTCATTTTGTCCAAAGAAAAAATTCCCCTCTAATACCTATTTGGAACTCATTTCCCGTTTGTACTGAAAAATTTTGCTTTTTCGACAAGAAGTTCTACATTTGTCTACGATTTTTAAAAGCCTGCGCGGACGGTTGCACCGTCTCCATGGGAATTCCACCCTCCCGCCTTTCGCGCCGGACGCTCGATTTGATCGAAAAACGATTTGCGTCAAAGCGTTCTTTTTCGGCTGAAACCGTGCGATCCTGCGTTGCCGATCTTGTGCGGGCGAAAAGCCCGCCCTGCGATCAGCGCCTTGTCTCGCACAATTGCAACTCGAAAAATCTCCGCTTCACGCAAACCGATTTTCGATGTATCATTGTGCCTTGCATGGGTCGTCGCCGAATCGGGTGCAACTCCGATCTTCACAGCCGGGATTCTCGCTATACGCTTTACAAGGAAACGGAAACTCCGTTTCGACATTGTCTCGGCGTACCGCTGTGCGGGCTCGGCATACAAGGAATGTACGCAGGCTTTTGATATTCAGTTGTCAAGGTTTCAAACGTCCCTTCACTTTCCCATTGGACATTTTTTGTGGATTTTTCAAAAGTTTTTTCGTTTTTTTACCGGCCGGAGAAAAACACCTCCTACTAATCAGGACAAAAACGGCTGTTTTGGTGACCCTTATTTGAAAAATAGTTCAAGATTTTTTCGGAGCTGAAAAAAGTCACTCCATATATAAGGACATTTCGACCCCAAAAATTGAGCCTTTTTCAGTTTTTTCTTGAAAAAAATGAGATTTTTTTGACGGTTGGAAAAGCCCTTCCACTAATAAGGACAGAATCAGCCATTTTGCCAAGCTTTTTTACGATCAAAAAATATTAAGCTTTCAAACCGGCCGAAAAAAGGCAAAAAAAGAAAGCCGCTTCTTTTCAGAAACGACTTGTGCAAAGTGCAATCCATTATGTTTGTTATCTCGTGACGCCGAAAACACTGTCGCCGGGCTTTTGCTGCGTCAGTTTCATGAAATCAACCTTCATCAACGGCGTCTGCGGCAATTCTTTCAAAAAAACGATTTCACGCGGCACATAAAACTTGGAGAAAGACAGTTCTGCGGTTTTGCGGATCAGGTCTTCATATGCTTCTCTGTCGCCTTCTTGCTTCAGAGATACATACAGTCGGACGATACTGCGGTCTCCCTGCCAGCCCTGCACGGCACAAGCCTCTTTGATGAAATACAGTTCCGACAGCTTCTTTTCAAGATCATTCGGATAAACATTATAGCCGGCAATGATGATGACCCGTTTTTTTCTGCCGCAAAAGAAGAAAAAGCCGTCGTCGTCACGATACCCGAGATCGCCGGAGAGCACCCACTTTGTTCCGTTCTCGTCCGTATACAATCCCAAATCCTCGGGTCCATCCTTCACATAGTACCCTGACATGATCGTCGGACCCGAAATGACGATTTCACCGATCTTGCCGTTCGGCACTTCACGGTGGTCGTCGTCCCAAATCTGCACGGTCACGCCGCGCAGCGCCTTGCCGATGGAGCCCGGCTTGAAATCGGTGTTGGTGTTGGTTGTGCATACGGAGCCGATCTCTGTCAGTCCGTAGCCCTGACGCAGTCTGCCGACAGCGCCCCATTTTTCATAATAGCCGTTGAATTCTTCCAAAAAGTGCTCGGTAATATCGTCGCCGCCGCAGAACATCAACCGCACGTTTTTCAGCCACGGGCCGTCAAAGTGTTTTTCCCGCATCAGCTTTTGGAACATCAGCGGGATACCGCCGTAGCCGACCACAAGATTGTTCTTTGCCAAACGATTGAAGAGCCGTGCGTCAAATTGCATCATGGGAATGATCCTTGCGGAATTGCACAAGGCCATGTGGATGGCCAGCGTGATACCGAAACAGTGAAACATCGGCAGCACGATGATTTCAGCTTCTTCACCGGGAATGTGGATCTCGTCAAGGTCGGACACGCGCTGTACCAGCTCGTTTGTTGCGCGGGAGGTCAACTTGATAGTCTTGCTTTTTCCGGTCGTTCCGCCGCCGTTGAGATACATTGCAATATCGTTCGCGTTGTCGCAGACGGGAGAAAAGTTTTGGCGCGTTTGAACCACATCACGGTAACGCACGGCGTTTTTAAACTTCGGAAAAACAGCCTTGAGCATCGCCTCACCTGCCCTTGTGCCATGCTTTTTGATTCCCTGTGCATAATCGGACGAAGAACAAACGATGCAGGGCAAACCGGAATCGTTAATCGTTTTTACATGGTCTTTTGAAAGCAGATCCAGAATCATCACGCCTTTTGCATTGACATCCCGAAGCATTTTTTTCAAGTATTCAGGGGACATGAGCGGATGCACAATGTTGGCGATGACGCCGATCTGATTCAGTGCGTAAAACGAAAGAATGCCCTGCATCGTTGTTGTCGTAAACAACGTAAAAACGTCACCGCGGCGAAGCCCCAATTCGTTCTGAAAATAGGACGACAGCGCGTCGATATCTCGGAACATTTCGCTCTTTCGGTATTTGACGCCGAAATGCTGCATCATATAGACATCGTCGTAAATCCCGGTGCATTTTTTCAGGTATTCGTAGCAGTTGCAGTTTTCAACAGCTGGAAGCATAAATCCAAACTCCTTTGTATATCCTTTTGCGTTTTTTCAAGTTTCAGTGATATAATTGAATGTAGTGAAGACGGTCCAGCAAATGCAGCATGATCAAAACAACAAGGGCACGCCGGGGAACAACGGTCTTTTCATAAAACAAAACAGGAACATCTTTCTTCCACTCTTTTTTGCAGTCCTGCGCTGCCTTTCCCGTTCTTGTAAAGGACGAAAGCCACTCAATGGCAAACGGATTTATAACGGCAGTTCCTGCGCCAGTTTCGGTTTTCATTCCCTCACATTTTTTCGTTTCAGGATGAAGATCCTCCGCAAGATCGTCCCAAATATCATGGTTTTGAATGAACGGGATCACGCCGGCAAGATATACGTCCGGTGCGCTTGAACACTGCGTAAACCGAAGTGCGGAAGGATTTTGATTTGCCGTTTTGATTCTTGTCCAGCTCTTTTGTATGATCCTGTGAAAGGAAATATAGTTGTCGCTTTTGCAGCCCATCAGCCAAACGGGCGTTTCGTTGAGCAGCTCGGCTTCTGCTTTTGTTGCAGCACGGCTTGGAGAAATCACAAAGCCGGCTGCGAAGAAGCCGGGAAAAGAAGACAGCAGATTCAGCGAGCCTGTGCCGCCCAGACACCAGCCGACGGTATAGATACGGGACGTATCTACCTGCGAATGCTCGGTGACGAATGCGTCAATGGCGGCCTTGAACGGTAAAACGACCCGCGAGGAATCCCAATAGAGCTTTTGCTCCTCCGGCGCTCTGCCAATCAGCAAAAAAGCCGCGCCGTTATGGAACCTAGCCTGATAGCGTTCCGCTGTCCAAAGCGCCAACGAATTCGCTTCAAGCTCAAAGCCCGGAACAACGCCCTCCAGCGCGCCGGCCATAATGACGACCAGCGGATAGGTCTTTGCCGGATCGGCGCCGTTTTCAACGGGGGAATAGTAACTGTAGTCGATGTCGATTCCGTTGACCATCGGGCCCTCGCTGCGCCGCCAAAGCGTACGCAGCGGATCGGTCTCCTTTTTCTTGTTGTTGACCACAGGTTCAACTCTGGCTGATTTGAAAAGCAATCCTTTCAAGACGGAACTCACCGCATCCATAAAACAAATTCCACTTCCTTTTTCATCTGTTTCTAAGGCTATTATAACGGTTTCACAGCGGCGGCTCAAGCAACAGCCGCGCTGACCCGTTCGGCTTGAAACAGTTTTGCCGATTTGTGCGAAGACGGACTTTTTGGACGCTTTGCTCAATATGCAATCGTGTCCAATCTCTTGCTTTTGTCCCGGCTTTTCAATATAATAAAACCGTAAGGGAGGCGAACAACATGAAAATCGACCCGAATCAAAAGCTGACCATCGGCGCCAGACGCACCTTGCTGCAGCTTCAAAAGGAGCTCGAAAGAATGCTGGCGGAAAAAGATTTCAGCGATATTCAAGTCACAGAGCTGTGCGAGCGCACCATGATTCCGAAATCGACCTTTTATCATTATTTTGAAGATAAATTTGATTTGCTGAACTATCTTTTTGAATCCTATCAAAAGCTGATTTATCCAGAGTTGGACGAACTGCACGACCACGACGCAAAAGCCCCGGAGATGCTTAAAAATATGTTTGCGCTTGCGGATAAATACGCGCCGCTCCTGGAACGGATTCTGCGCAAAAATGACCGCAGCGGACATTTTTACCGTCAGCTTCACGCTTTTATCTTCGACGCCGCTTACCGTGCAATTTCAAAAAGCACCGACAAAGAGCGCTACGATCTGCCCATTGAGATCGTCTCCCGCATGAACGCCTATGCGATCATTACCATTTTCGACTGGGTCTATATCAAAAACAATCCTCTCACAAGAGAGGAAATGATCGAATATACTTGTCAGTTGTTTCAATAGGGCAACTCTAAAAATTCAAGTCGTTTGATCGCGATGCAGTTTTTCGTCAGATTGCATAGATTTTGACGCCGGAATCCTTTTGGCTTTCAGGGAAGATTTGCGCGCTATGACGGTGAAAGATGCGCGTGAAAAAGCGGCACGCAATTTTCAGAGGTACCAATCATGCCGCCGAGCAAAGCCGCCCGGGCTCGGCAGCTTCCTTTTTTGGAGGATGAAATATGAAAAAAAGGAAATCGTTTTGTTCTCTTTTGCTTGCGGCAGTGTTGTTGCTGCTCTCCGGTTCCGCTGCCGCCGCAGCCAAACCGGTGCAAAAGGTTCCGCTCATCTATATCCATGGGTTTTTCAGCGATTCGATCTATGAAACACGCGGCGACGTCGAATCAAAAAAGCTATGGCCGCCGGACAAAAGCCTGTTTTTAAACGATCTCAAAAACGCTGCGCCCGAACTTCTCAAAGATCTGACGCTGCAGCGATGGGACGAACTGCTTGACCGTTCGCTTGCGATTGCCAACCCCGTTTTTTCGCCGCTTTATTACGACGAAAGCGGAACGCCGAAAGACGAATCCGGCGCCGAAGCAAACGACCCTGCAGCCATTGCCGCACAGGGCGAGGGCTCGTTCCGTTATGACTGGCGCGCTGATCCTTTGGAAACGGCAGAAAGCCTGAATCGCTTTATTGCGTCCGTTTGCGAAGCAGCCGGTACAACACAGGTTGATGTATATGCGCACAGCTTTGGCGGGATCGTTTTGCTGAGCTATCTGACAGTCTACGGAAACGAAAGAATTCGTGCTGTGGTCTTTGATTCCGTTGCGATCTACGGCGAGAGCTTTAACGGAGAACTGATGACCGGGCAGGTCACACTGGATGCACACGGACTCTATAATTATTATAATTCTGTTCTGGCAAGCATGCTGCCGTATCATGCCATAGCTTCCGAGCTTTTCGGTGCTGCCGAGCGACTCGGTTTGATCGATTGGCTTTCCAGACTCGGCAATGAGGCGATCAGGCCTTTGAAAACGCGCATCATCCGGGAATTCTTGCTGCCGCTGTACTGTAATTGGCCTTCTGTTTGGGCAATGGTTCCCGATGAATATTTGGATGCAGCGATGCATTACGTCTTTGACGAGCTGTATGCGGGGCAGGATCACACCGCCCTGCAGCAGAAAATACAGACTTACAACACACAGGTGCGCGTGCACAAAGCCGAAACGCTCCGCGCGCTCAATCAAACCGCAAACGTCTACGTGCTTTCCCGCACAGGCTTTGCGTCAATCCCGCTGACGCCTTCCTGCGGCAACCTCAGCGACGGCATAGTAGACACAAAGTATTCCTCTTTCGGTGCAACGACTTCCGACTACGGAGAAACGCTTCCGGACAGCGTGCTCGAGAACACCAACCCGGCATATCTTTCACCGGAAAAAGACATAGATGCGTCAACCTGTCTGTTTCCCGAACAGACATGGTTTTTGCGCAATACCAGACACACTTTGTCTAACGACGAAGCACTGATTGCGGCATTGCTGAACGAACAGACACAGGCAACGGTCAACACCTTTGCGGCGTTCCCGCGGTTTTTGATCTATGATGACAGCACCGAAACGCTTCTGCCGGATTCCGGCAGTCAAACGCCGGGATTGCTGCAGCGCATACGGCTGTTGGTTGCGGATTTCAAACGGTTGCTTTCCGATGTCCTGCAGCCGCTGACTTCGCGGTTTTTCAAGAATGCAGGATGATGAACAATGGAGGAAAAAGCATGGCAACATTTCGTCCTCATCAATACATTTGGATCTTTATTATGGGCTGTTATATCGGTTACGGGGTGGAAACGCTGTGGTGCCTGATCAAAAACGGCTATATTGAAAGCAGAAAATCGCTGGTACTCGGACACCTGAGCGTCGCCTACGGTATGGGCGCGCTGCTGCTTACCTTGCTGTTGGTTCATTTTCAGGGCAAGCCCCTGTGGCAAATCTTTCTGTTGTCGTTCGTCACCGGTACCGCTGTGGAATACATCTGCTCATTGGGGCAGGAAATCTGTTTCGGCTCGGTGGCATGGGATTACAGCCATCTGCCTCTGAATATCAACGGCAGAGTATGCCTGATCTATTCTCTGTTCTGGGGGTTCTTGGGCATGGCGTGGGTCAAGCTGATCATACCCCTCCTCCATCTTCTCTTTTCCCACATCACGATCCCCTTTGAACAGGTGATCCTTTGCGCCTTCCTTGTCTTCTTTGTGTTTGACGCGGCGCTCTCCGTCTCGGCCGCCGTCAGAATGGACCGCCGCGATCGCGGTATTCCGGCACAAAATCAGTTGGAGGTTTTTCTGGATACGCATTACGATGATGAAACGATGCATAAGATCTATGCAAATTCAAAGTCTGTGCAAACAAAAAGCGATTCATAAAAACGGCGGGATAGAGCTTGATTCTTATGAAACTGACAAAGCAAAAGCCAGAGGAGAAGGTGTTCCGATAAACGATTTGCCGCCGATTCACGCAATGCGCAGCGACTCTGTAATCGTTTGTGCATCCAGTGGATCGGCGGTTGCTTTGCATTACATGCAATACTGCAGAATCCCGATGAACTGCAGTACGCTGCCGACGAGAATGAAAATATGGAAAACGCTGTGAAAATAGTGCTTTTTCATGCCGACGGCAAAGAAGATCATACCCAGCGTATAGACCGCGCCGCCGGCGATCAGCCACCAGACAAGCGGTTTGCCGAACGCTTCGATAACGGCCGAAAGGGAAAACAGCAGACTCCAGCCGATGACGAAATAGCCGCCGGTTGCGATCACGGCGTAGCGGTGAAAGTCGATCGCGGTGAAGGTCACGCCAAGCGCCGTCATGGCAAGGATCACCAGCGTGATGATCAGCGTGCGCGTCGGATAAACCTTACGCAGACCCGTCAGCAGGATCGGCGCGTAGGTACCGAGGATCATGGCGTAGATCGTGCAGTGGTCAAGCACCTGCAGCACCTTTTTCGCCCGCTCCGGGCGCAGTCCGTGATAGACGCTGGAAATGGTATAAAGAAAGATCGTCATCAGTCCGTAGATCACACCGCCGGCAAGCCCCCACCAGTTGTGGTGCAGGACGGCAAAGATCACGCACAGCACCAGTGCGATCACGCCGAAGCCGCCGCCCGCGATATGCGTTACCATATTGAAGATTTCTTCGCTGCGAGTGTAGCCCGGCAAATGTCGATCCTCCAGTTTTGTTCTCTGCATAGCTTTCGTCTCCTTTGTCACGGGTGCGGTTTATCTTCTCTATATGCCGCCATGATTTCCCTGAACACTTCTCCGGGCGTCGGAGGCGTCCAGACAATGGCGTTTGCGCCGGCATCTACGGTGCTTTGCACGCTTTCGTCCGTCGGACCGCCGGTGGCAATGATCGGTAGTGTTGGGAACTCCTTTCGCAGCTGTGCAACAACTTCTGGCGTTGCATCCCCGGCAGCCACATGGATCACGGACGCACCGCTACGCAGACGGTCCCCGACACCCTTTGCGGAAACGGTCGTTACGATTACGGGAATATCGACAGTATCCACGAGCCTTCGCACAACGCTGTTATCGGTTGGCGCGTTTACAATAACGCCTGCTGCTCCCTGCATTTCGGCAAAGGACGCCAAATGCACCACACGCTTTCCCTGTGTCAGTCCGCCGCCGACACCGACAAAAACGGGAATATCTGCGGCATGGATCAGTGCTTCTGCAATGATTTGCTGCGGCGTGTAAGGATAAACCGACCACACGGCGTCCGCATCCACATTGCGAATGGTGGCAACATCCGTTGAAAATACCAGTGATCGGATCCGCTTGCCAAAAACGACGATACCGCTGCATTCGTTGACTGCGTCGGGCACGTGAAGCGCAAAAGAGCGCAGCTTGCCGTTGATTTGAGGTGCGCTGACTGCGCCTGCTTCACTCTCAAATATGACCCTCGAAGCGCGCCGGATTTCCTCATCGCGCCTTCTCTTTACCTTTCCCATGCTTCATTCTCCTTTGTAGTATTGAGCTTTATGTCGACTGTTTTGTTGTTCGCCTTTTGAAGGTTTCTTTGCCGCGGGGTAACCCGGCAGCACGCGGTCATCCAGCTTTGTGCGCGGCAAGGTCGACACCTCCTTCCGGACACAGCAAGGTATACTTGCCGCTGCGCAGCGTCTGCAGCAGGTCCGCGTTGGTGCGGATCGGCCGCAGCGTTTCGATACCACCGCAGGGAATGTCTTTTTCGTAGTGCGTGTCGCTGCCGCTCGACATGGGCTTGCCGCACGCTTTCGCCCACTGCAGCGCCTTCTCGTTGCGGTGCGCGTCCGTGTGGCCGTTGAAGACCTCGATCCCGTCGATGTACTGCGGGTCGCAGCGGTAGATCAGCGGGCGGTAGGGGTGCGCCTGATAAACGAGATAGCCCTGCTTGTGCATCTCTTCGCAGACTTTCTTTTCGCTCCAAAGCAGCATGTTTTTTTGTTGCCGCAGCCAGTCCTCCTCCACGCCGTAGATCAGGTAATCGTTCACCACACCGTAGTGCCGCAGCTCGAGCCCGAGCAGGACAGTGAAGCCGTCGCCGCACCAGTCTTTCAGTTCGTGATAAGAAGAAAGATAGTGCTCAATCGCTTTCTGCGGACGCAGATAGTGTCCCGGCAGGAACGTCAGCGGGCTGTAATGGTCAGTCAGCACCAGTCCGCTGTAGCCGGCGGTTTCATATTTGCGGACAAGGTCTTTCGGGTCGATCGTGGCGCAGCGGGACACGCCGCCGGTATGACAATGCAATTCGTATTTGTACATGAGTTTCGCTTCCTTTCCGCCGCGTTTGCGGCGTCGCTTGTTTGATGGCGGAAGTATAGGACGCCGCCGTCGGAAAAACAACCCCTTATCAGTAGATATATCTCTATGATTTGTAGAGTATATCTTGACAGATCACTCTACCGGGAGTAGAATAGAATCGACCGAAACCACAGGAGGACAAAGAATATGTCTGAAAAGCCGAAAAACGAAGTCCTTGCGCAGAACCTTGCGCTGTATCGAAAGCTGCACGGCTTCACGCAGGCGCAGCTTGCCGACGCGATCGGATATTCCGACAAATCCGTTTCCAAATGGGAACGCGGGGAAGGCACGCCGGATATCTTTTTGCTGCTCACGCTGTCGGAGATTTACGGCGTCACCGTATCGGAGCTGGTCGGACAAACGGAAAAATGCAAGGACACGCAGGAAAAAATGAAGGCCGCCGAGCATGATCGCAAGGCGCTGGAGCGCGCAAAGAAAAAAGCCCTTGAACGGGCGAAGAAGCAAAAGAAACACAGCGGGAAGACGTAACACAGTCTGAAAGATTATATCGGTGCATCGGGAGACAGAACAGGCAGCGCCCAACATGGACGCTGCCGTAATTAATGTGTTTTATGCCGACGGACACTCCAACGAGCCGCCTGTTTTCATCATCAGTCGAATACCGAACCGCACACCATACCGGAACGCCTCCATCTCAGCGATCGAGTTCATTTCGTTGATGTTGTCATCATACGTTTCCAGCACTGTCTGCATTTCCGGTGTAAGCGTTTCCGAGAGCCGGTCACGGTTCTGTCCCATGAGCTTGAGCAACTTCTTGTAATAGCGGTTGTCTTCCACGATGGTGTCGTGCGGGCTGATGTTGCCGTACCACAGCGATTCCATGACCGAGTTCATGCAAACACCACCTCCCGCAGCACAAATTCTTCGGCGGCATTGCGGATGTTGCCCATCTCCTGAATCCAGCGCCACTGGTCGTTCGCTTTGAGCTGTTCCGTCACGCCGCGTTCCTGCTTCATCCGTGCAACAATGGTGTCCATCATGTCGTTTGCCTGCCGGTCAACTTCCAACAGGTGCGGCCAAAGGGTGTTGTTCAACAGCATACGGTTATATTGTATTTTGCGATGCTCTTGCAGATATGTCCGACGCATTCTGCCGTATTTGCCAAGGGATAGGTTGTCGTTGTAAGTGGATGAATCTTTCATAGTAGTAATCCTCCGTAATAAACATTGAATTTGTCCTGTCAATTCAATCTTTCCGGCTGATTACAAAAGCCGAAGGGCAATGACTTCCTTACGGAAAGGGGTCCTTCGATCCCCCTCATCTCCACCAGA
>CACWJV010000018.1 GCA_902761265.1 Oscillospiraceae bacterium
ACGAATTACCACGTTTTCCGCAGCGGCATTTTGGCAAACGACACCGGACTGCATGCGGACGGCATTGCGAGCAAAACCAAATGGTATTTTTGGCCGAATGCGCAGATCCGTGAATTTGTCGGCCTTTTGGTGCGTAGCTGGAAACTGCACACTGTACTGCTCACAGCATTACTTGTGTTCTCGATCCTGCTTTCCAATCTCGGCAATATTATCAGTCTGCTCATGCGTTAACTCATTGACTTTCAAATTAGAGGTGTTCCTATGATCCTTTTCGACGAAGCAAAACAAGTATTTCATCTGAATACACCGGGCACGTCCTATGTGATCGGCATCCATGACGAGGGTTTGCTGCTGAATCTCTATTACGGCAAACGGCTTCCCGATCATGATCTGTGGCATCTGTCGCGCCGGATGCGCTGCGCGTCGTTTAGTCCGTGCGATCCGGTGCTTGCGCCGACCGGGTTTTCCGTTGATGTTGCGCCGATGGAATATCCGACCAACGGCCGCGGTGACTTTCGCGTGAGTGCTGTTGCCGCAAAAAACCGGGACGGCAACACTGTGACCGATCTGCGCTATCAAAGTTATCGCATTTTTGCCGGCAAGCCGGATCTGCCCGGTCTGCCGCATCTCTATGTGACAAACGACGCGCAGTGCGATACGCTCGAGATTACTTTATGTGATCCCTATACGAATCTGACGGCTGTACTCGTTTACAGTGTGTTTAAGGACTGCGATGTGATAACAAAATATGTTCGTTTTGTTAATCACGGCACGCATCCTTTAAAGCTTTGCCGCGCCATGAGCAGTTGTTTGGATCTGCCGTCTATGGATTATGATTTGATCACCCTTTACGGCCGCCATGTAAAAGAACGTCAGTTTGTGCGCCGTCCGCTGGCCCACGGGCTGCAAGGTGTGCGCAGTGTGCGCGGATCTTCCTCCCATGCGCAAAATCCGTTTGCCGCGCTGGCACAAACCGGCGCCACGGAAACGACCGGCAACGTCTATGGTTTCAATCTTGTCTACAGCGGCAATTTTGAAATCACAGGAGAAGTCGATTTCGGCCCGACCACACGTATGGTAATGGGCATCTGCGGCACGGATTTCCTTTGGAATCTGCAGCCCGGCGAAAGTTTTACGACGCCGGAGGCGGTACACGTATTTTCCGACCGGGGCCTTGGCGGCATGAGCCGTATCTTCCACCGTGCTTACAGCGATCATCTGATCCGCGGCCGGTGGCAGTATGAAAAACGCCCGCTGCTGATCAATAGCTGGGAAGCTGCCTATTTTGATTTTGATACCGACAAACTGATTGCCTTTGCGAGACAGGCGAAAGAACTCGGCATCGAACTGCTTGTTATGGACGACGGCTGGTTCGGTAAACGCAACGACGACACCACCAGTCTGGGCGATTGGTTTATCAATACAGATAAGCTTGATCTGGGCCGACTGGTCGACGCCGTACATGAATTAGGTCTAAAATTCGGTATCTGGTTTGAGCCGGAAATGATTTCTCCGGATTCCGATCTCTATCGCGCCCATCCCGACTGGTGTGTGCATGTGCCCGGTCGTGTGCCGTCTTTGGCACGGCAGCAATATGTGATTGACGTTTCGCGAGAGGACGTCAGAGACAACATTTTCGGACAGATTCGTGCCATCCTTGACAATTACGAGATTGATTATCTCAAATGGGATTTCAACCGCAACCTGAGTGAAGCCGGGTCCGCGCTGCTCGACGCAGACCGGGCGCAGGAGTTTTTCCACCGGTTTGTACTCGGCACGTATGATTTGCAAAACCGCCTGACGAATACCTATCCGGATCTGCTGCTTGAAAACTGTTCCGGCGGCGGCGGACGCTTTGACCCGGGGATGCTCTACTATTCGCCGCAGATTTGGACGAGTGACAACACCGACCCGATTGAACGGCTAATGATCCAGTTCGGCACTTCGCTGTGCTATCCGGCGTCCACGATGGGCGCGCATGTGTCTGCCTGCGACCGTACAGGCTACGAGACCAAAGGCAATGTTGCGCTTTGGGGCACCTTCGGCTATGAGCTTGATCCATGCAAACTGGACGAACAGACAAAAGCAACGGTCAAACAGCAGGTCGCAGAGTATCATCGGTATTACGATCTGATCCATACCGGCGATCTGTATCGTCTGATCTGTCCGTGGGATAATCCGTTCTGCTGCGCGTGGTCATTTGTATCGCGCGACCAAAACGAGACGCTCGTCACACTTGTCTGCATGCGGCACGAGGAGCAGGTGTTGTTCCATCTGAAGCTGCAGGGACTTGACCCGGAAAAGCGTTATCAGCTTGAAGGCACGGATGAAATCTATTCCGGTGCGCTGCTGATGTATGCCGGCGTCGATGTTTCCGAACGGGCTGATCGCGACGGAGACAGCTTAAAACTTCATTTTACGGCGATCGGCTGATCGCCGCATGATAAACGGGGTGATTCATATGCAATACCATCTTGCAATTGATATCGGTGCCTCCTCGGGACGGCACATTCTCGCCGGTTTTGAAAACGGCAAACTGACGCTCGAAGAGATCCACCGGTTTGAAAACGGCATCCACGACGAAAACGGCACGCTCGTCTGGGATCTTACCCATTTAGTCAGAGAAGTGAAAACCGGCATCGCCAAATGCAAAACAATCGGCAAACTGCCGCAAACAGTTGCGATCGACACCTGGGGCGTCGACTATGTGCTGCTTGACGAAAATGAAAAAGAGATTTTGCCGGCAGTTGCTTACCGCGACAATCGTACTGCCGCGGTGCAAACGGAAGTCGCTGCGCTCGTGCCGCCGCAACAGCTTTATGCACGCACCGGTATTCAGCACCAGAACTTCAACACGATTTATCAGCTATATTGTGATAAAAAAAGTGGAAAGCTCGTCAAGGCGAAGCATTTTCTCATGATACCGGATTACCTCTCTTTTAAGCTGACCGGCGTGATGAAAAATGAATATACCAACGCAACGACAACTAATTTGATCAACGCCGAACAAAAATGCTGGGACAAAGAGCTTCTTTCCGCACTCAATCTGCCTTCTGCATTATTCTTGCCGGTTTCGCTGCCGGGTACAACGGTCGGATCTTTTTCCGAAGACGTACAACGGGAAATCGGATTTAACGCAACGGTTTTGCTTGCACCGACCCATGACACCGCATCTGCTGTGGCAGCGTGTCCGATCGAGGATCGCAGCGTCTACCTGTCTTCCGGAACCTGGTCGCTGATTGGAACAGAAAACACACGTCCGATCCTGTCTGATGCAGCGCTGGCAGAAAACTTTACAAACGAAGGCGGCGTGGAATACAGGTTCCGTTTTCTCAAAAATATCATGGGTATGTGGCTGTTTCAAAACCTGCGTCGCGACCTCGGCAAAAAATACACCTATGATGAAATGATGCACATGGCACAGGACAGCAGCTACGCGAACACATTCGATTGCAACGACCCGTCGCTGACTGCGCCGCCGTCGATGCTGGAAGCGATCCGCAACCTGCTCGGCGACGCCGATCTTCCTGTCGCGGACGTGCTGTCGAGTGTGTATCATTCGCTGGCCGCGTCCTATCAACACGCCGTGGCGCAGATCGAAGCGCTCAGCGGCAAATCGATTGACAGCATCCTGATCGTCGGCGGCGGCAGCAAAGACCGGTATCTCAATGAACTGACCGCCAAAGTGACCGGCAAAACCGTTTTGACCGGTTTGAGCGAAGCGACGGCGCTCGGCAACATCCTGTCGCAGATCATGGCTTGTGAACACCTGACACTGCATCAGGCAAGAGTAATTGTCAAACAATCTTTTTCTATAAAGGAGACGAGCAAATGAACAGATATCAAGAAGCGAAAGAGATTTACGCAAAGTACGGCGTTGACACCGAACAGGCGCTGAACGCGCTGAAAGACGTCTGTGTGTCCGTCCACTGCTGGCAGGGCGACGACGTGATCGGTTTCGACTGCGGCGAAAGCCTGTCCGGCGGTATCCAGACCACCGGCAACTATCCCGGACGCGCACGCACTGCGCAGGAGCTGATGGATGATATTGACAAGGCTTTCTCGTTGATGCCGGGCAAGAAAAAGCTGAATCTGCACGCAAGTTATGCAATCTTCTCTGACGGTGAAGCGGTTGGTAGAGACAAGATCGAACCCAAGCATTTCAAAGCGTGGGTCGATTTTGCCAAAGCGCGCGGTCTCGGCATCGATTTCAATCCCACATTCTTTTCTCACCCGATGGTAAAAGACAATCTTACGCTCTCGTCTCCGAATGAAACAGTCCGCAAATACTGGGTAGAGCATGGCAAGGCCTGCATCCGTATCAGCGAATACTTTGCCGAAGAAACAGGTATCCCGTGCGTGATGAATATCTGGATTCCCGACGGCTATAAAGACATTCCCGCCGACCGGCTCGGCCCTCGTGCACGGTTTAAAAAGAGTCTCGACGAAATTTTGTCGATCCCTTATGATAAGAGCAAGGTCTATGTGACACTTGAAAGCAAGGTGTTCGGCATCGGACTGGAGAGCTACACCGTCGGTTCGGCGGAATTCTGCCTGTCCTATTCGGCGAACGCCCACATTACGCCGCTGATGGACAACGGTCATTATCATCCGACCGAAATGGTCAGCGATAAGATCTCGTCATTACTTCTTTTCAACGACAAAATCGCGCTGCATGTAACACGACCGGTGCGCTGGGACTCCGACCATGTGGTGCTGTTTGATGATGAAACGCGTGAGATTGCGAAAGAAATTGTCCGCAACGACGCGCTGGATCGCGTATTTATCGCCACCGACTACTTTGACGCCTCGATCAACCGAATTTCCGCGTGGGTTACCGGCGTGCGTAATGTACAAAAAGCGCTGCTGTTTGCGCTGCTGCAGCCGGCCTGCCTGAAAGAACTGCAGGACAGCGCCGACATGACGTCGCTCATGGTGCTGCAGGAGGAACTCAAAACCGCGCCGTTCGGCGATGTGTGGAACGAATACCTTCTCCGGCAAAATCTGCCCGTTGATTATCTGCGCGAAGTAAAAGCGTATGAAGAGAAAGTGCTGGTGAACCGCAAATGAAAGATATTCTGACTGCGCCGTTTCTCAAGGAAATGTGCGCCACAACCGCAAATATGTACCGCCTCGGCTGGGATGAACGCAACGGCGGCAATATCAGCTATCTGCTCGATAACGAAGAAGTCGCTCAATATCTCGATTTGGATCATGTGATCCGCACGATCCCGACCGGCTTTGACGCGACCCCGCTGATCGGCAAGATCTTTATCGTGACCGGCACCGGAAAATACTTTAAAAATGTGCAGTCCGATCCTGAAAACAACCTCGGCATTATCCAGATTGCCAAAGACGGCACAACAGCCGAGCTGCTTTGGGGCTATGCCGACGGCGGCCGGTTTACAAGCGAACTGCCGGCGCATCTGATGAGCCATATGGCGCGTCTGACTGTTGACCCGGACAACCGTGTTGTTATGCATAGCCATCCGACCTATACACTTGCGATGAACTATGTGCATGAACTGGATGAAAAGAAGTTTACGCATACGCTCTGGGAGATGTGCACCGAGTGCATCGTTGTGTTTCCCGACGGCGTCGGCGTGCTGCCCTGGATGCTTTGCGGCACCAATGAGATCGGAGAAGCCACCGCTGAAAAGATGAAGGAGTTTCGTCTTGTTGTCTGGGGTATGCACGGTATCTACGGCGCAGGTAAAACACTGGACGAGACCTTCGGTTTGATTGAAACCGTTGAAAAGGCGGCGCAGATCTATATGCTGACCGCGCATCTGCCGCGTGTCAACACGATCAAAGACGAAGAGATGGTCACGCTTGCCGAGTTCTTAGGCGTAGACTATCGCAAAGACTTTTTGAATCTGTAAACCGGGAGGGCTTTTATGAATCCGATTTTTTCTGCAAACTGGATCAAAGCAAAGCGCAACAACAAGTTTGTCGTCACTGATTTCCGGCGTGCATTCACTTTGCAAAAAGAGCTTGTCAGCGCAAAACTCACCATCACGGCGCACGGTGTTTTTACCGCATATCTCAACGGAGAGCGCATCGGGAAAGATATCCTTTCACCCGGTTGGACGGTTTATCAAAAACGTCTGCAATACCTGACCTATGACGTCACGGATATGCTCAACGAAGGGGACAACGAACTGATGGTCGGTGTCGGTCGCGGCTGGTTTTTCCACAATATTCCCGAAGTGATCACCAAAACGCTCAAGGGTGACGAGGTTGCACTGATTTGTGCGCTGGTCCTGCGCTATGCCGACGGCAGTGAAGAATTGATCGTTTCCGACGAAAGCTGGGAAACCTCTCGCAGCAATGTTATTTTCAACGATATTTACGACGGAGAAGTGCTTGATCTTACCGTGCGTAAAACTACACGCACACCTGCGCTGCAGATCGTCTATCCAAAGCACATGCTGATCCCCGTCGAAGGCGCGCCGATCCGCGAACAGGAACGCATTGCAGGTCAAAAACTGATCAAAACGCCAAAGGGCGAACTTGTAATCGATTTCGGCCAGGAAGTCACCGGCTATGTGGAATTTTGCGCAAAAGCGCCGCGCAAAACAAAGATCACGTTGCAGCATTTCGAAATGCTCGACCGCGACGGCAACGTCTATACCGAAAATCTGCGTTCCGCAAAGGAGCAGTTCAGTGTAATCTCCGGCGGCAAACCATTCACCGCAAAGCCGCAGTACACGTTTTACGGCTTTCGCTATATTCAGGTCATCGGACTTGACGATATTGATCCGGCTGATTTCACAGCTATCGTTGTCCACTCCGAAATGACGCGCACCGGCTATTTTGCCTGTGCCAATGACCTGCTCAATCAGTTTGCACACAACGTCCTTTGGGGGCAAAAAGGCAACTTCCTCGATGTGCCGACCGATTGTCCGCAGCGCGATGAGCGGATGGGCTGGACCGGCGACGCCGAAATGTTCTGTCGCACGGCTGCCATCAACTATGACGTGCGCGACTTTTTCGATAAATGGTATAATGATATTGCCGCCGATCAGCACGATGACGGTCTGATTCCACATGTGGTGCCAAACGTGCACCGGTTTATCGGTAATAGTGCCGGTTCGCCCGCGTGGGACGATGTCGCAACGGTTTTGCCGTGGGAGCTGTATGTTGCCTACGGCGACAAAGAACGGTTGCGCCGCCATTTCCCGACGATGAAAAAATATGTTGACGGTTTAATCGCACTTTGCCGCGATGAAAACGCACCGGCCGATCTGGAGTTTGCGCGTCCGTGGACAACGGAAGGCTACGGCGACTGGCTGAGTCTTGAGGATCTCAGCCGTGAACACGGCGTCGGCGAAACCGACCGCGGGCTAATCGCTACAGCCTATCTTTGTTATGGACTCCAGACGCTGATCAAATCGAGCCGTATTCTCGGCTATGACAGCGCATGGTATGAGTATGTACTCGATAAAGTACGTACATTCTTCCAAAATGAATATATGGAAAACGGCCGCATGAAACAGGATCTGCAAACGGCAATGGTGCTTGCGCTGATTTTCCATCTGACCGACGATCCGGCGACTACCGGCAAACAGCTTGCTGACAATGTGCGTCGTCTCGGACGCTTAACGACCGGCTTTATCGGCGCCACGCATCTGCTTGACGCACTGACAATGATCGGCGAAGACACGCTTGCTGTCGATCTGCTGCTGCGCACAGAGTATCCTTCGTGGCTTTACGCGGTCACTATGGGCGCGACAACAATCTGGGAGCGCTGGAACGGCATGTATCCCGACGGCCATTTTGCGTCTGCCGGTATGAACTCGTTTAACCATTATGCCTACGGCAGCGTATTTTCGTGGATGATGCGCCGTCTTGCCGGTATCAGCCCGGTGGAGTCCGCGCCCGGCTATGCCGTGATCCGCTTTGCGCCGGCGCCGGATGCCCGCATCCCGTGGGTGCGTGCGTCGATCGATACCGTGCACGGCACCGCTGCGTCGTACTATGAAAAAACAGCAAGCGGCTGGGCGTTTACATTTACCGTTCCGGTCGGCAGCACTGCGAGCGCTGTGCTGTTTGGCAAAGAATATGATCTGCACGCCGGGGAAAACAAGATCAGCGTTACGCTGTAATGAAAAAACAGCGGCTGCGTTTTGCAGTCGCTGTTTTGGGTTTGGTTTATTTTGATTGAAACTGCAGCGCTGTGCCTTCCCACTCTTTGGCGTGTGATACTTCCAGCAGATCGGCGATTGTAACGGCAATGTCCTTGATCGAACCGCCGGGCAACTCCAATCCTTTTTCAAACCGCGGACCCGTGCACAGAATCGGGATCGTCATATCCTCCGGCATATCGCTGCCGTGGCCGCGTCCGTGGCCGCCGTGGTCGGCGGTCAAAATCAGCGTGTAGCCCTCCGGCAATGATTTATACAGCCGCTCGGTGCAGGCAATGGCGTTGTTGACAACCTGCAGGTAGATGTCGCTCATCCAGCCGTTGTCGTGACCGCCCAGTTCATCCGTTTCACCGAGATATAAAAACAAAAAGTCCGGCTGTTCCTCCTGAATATAACGGATCGCCGCGTCGGTAATCTTATCGTCGGTATGTTCGGCTTTGTGTTCGCTGATCAAAAGCGACGTGTGCAGATGATCCGGACGGCTCAGATCCCGCAGCTCTTCCCAGTTGTAAAAGAACGCGCACTTTTTGCCGTGGTTGTCCAACCGGTCAACCAGCCCTTCAATCGGCCGTACCTGCGGAGCATAGGTGTTTGTTGTAATCCCGTGACGCTCCGGGTCAACGGAATGAAACAGCGACATGTGACACGGCAAGGTAACAGACGGAATGACTGTCTGCGCCTGTAAATAGACAGTTGCGTTTTTGCGCAGCGTGTCGACAAACGGATGACCGCATTGCAGCAGCCCGTCGGGGCGCATGCCGTCGACCAGTACCAGTATTACTTTTTCAGCCATAATAATGCCTCCTGCATTCAGTTTTTCCTATTTTAACGCATTTCAGAAAGCTTGTCAATCTATTCACCGAAAGGAGCATCCCTTTATGAAAGAACCGAAGACCGGCGTTCAACTGTATACACTGCGCGACTATATCCAGACAGCACCCGACTTTGACCGCACGCTCGCACGCTTGCAGCAGATGGGCGTCAGCGATATACAGATCTCAGGCATCGGCGGAGATATACCGACCGATGAGATTGCCCGTATCGTCAAAAAATACGATATGCATGTTTGTGTGACCCATCAGGGATATGGACGTCTTTGTAACGATCTGCCGGCGGTCATCGAACTTCATCAAAAAATCGGCTGCGATGCGGTCGGTCTCGGCTGCGGGCCGGGCGAAAGCCGGGACGGATTGGAGTCGGCAAAAGCATTTGTGGAGAATTTGGAATCCATAGCGAAAAAACTTGCAGCGCACGGTCTTGGGTTTCATTATCACAACCATGATTTTGAGTTCCGTGCGTTTCCGGATACGGATATAACGCTTTGGGATTTATTGATGGATGCCAATCCGGATCTGATTTATTTTATCCCTGATATTGCATGGATGCATGTCGCCGGCAAAGATCCTGCTGCGATGCTTGAATCAATTGCCGACAGAGTCAAGGTTGTGCATTTTAAAGACTATGTGCCGAAAGAAGACGGAAGTCCGCGCTTTGTTTCACTCGGACAGGGTGTTGTGAATCTGAAAGCCTGTTTTGCCGTCTGCCGCAAAAAAGAGATCCCGTTTATTGTCTATGAGCAGGATGACAGTTGGGAACAGGATGATCCGTTTGTATCGACCAAAACGTCACTCGATTATTTCGACACACTCCATGCGATGGACTGATAATGGATAACCGGAAAGGGGTACCACAATGGTAGATTATCAAGCGGCAAGAAAAACCGCCGAGGCGCTCGTTTCGCAGATGACGCTGGAAGAAAAAATGTCGCAGCTTTTATTTGAAGCGCCCGCGATTGAACGGTTGGGGATTCACGCTTATAACTGGTGGAACGAAGCGTGCCACGGTGTAGCGCGAGCCGGCGTTGCAACGGTCTTTCCGCAGTCGATCGGCATGGCGGCGAGCTTTGATCCCGCGTTGATCAAAAAAGTTGCCGAAGCAATCGCGCAGGAGGGCCGCGCAAAATACAACCGCAGCGCAGCCTATCAGGACTATGACCGGTTTAAAGGTCTGACCTACTGGGCGCCGAACATCAACATTTTCCGTGATCCGCGCTGGGGGCGCGGCCAGGAGACCTGCGGGGAAGACCCGTTTTTGACAGCGGCTGTCGGCTGCGCCTATATCAGCGGTTTGCAGGGAGACGACAAATTCTTTAAAGCAACTGCCTGCGCCAAACACTTTGCCGGACACTCCGGGCCGGAGGGCAAACGTCACAGCTTTAATGCGAAGATCAGTAAAAAGGACCTCAATGAAACCTATCTGCCGGCGTTCCAAAAGGCAGTCGAGGCCGGTGTAGCCGGCGTCATGGGCGCTTATAACCGTACAAACGACGAGCCTTGCTGTGCCAGTCTGAAACTGATGGAGATTTTGCGCAACCAGTGGGGCTTTGAAGGATACTTTGTTTCCGATTGCTGGGCGATTAATGATATCTATCAGGGTCACCATTATGTTGAAACGAAACCGCAGGCCGCAGCGGTGGCGCTCAAAGCAGGCTGTGAACTCAACTGCGGCGAAGCTTACAGCGCCTTGATGGAAGCGTATGAGGACGATCTTATCACAGAGGACGACGTGACGAGTGCGTGTGTGCGCCTGTTTACAATCCGCGCAAAGCTCGGCGAATTTGAATCACAACGGCCCTATGCGGATATTCCATTTTCTGTCGTGTCCTGCGAGGAGCACAAACAGTTGTGCCTGCAGGCGGCACAGGAAACGTTGGTACTGCTGGAAAACAAGGATCACTATTTGCCGCTGGATGCATCTGTGCCGCGCAAAATTGCCGTTGTGGGTCCCACCGCAATGAACATCCTTTCGCTGGAGGGAAATTATAATGGTCACGCCGACGAATATATCACAGTTGCTGATGGTATCCGACGGGTGTTTCATTCATCCAAAATCGTTGTCGCCGACGGTTCGCCGGTCAACGATCAGAGCGACGTGCGTTGGAACGACTTTTTCAACCTCGCAAGCGAAGGCGCCGCCGCCGCAGAGGATGCAGATCTTTGCGTGCTTTGCCTCGGACTTGACCGCACAGTGGAAGGGGAGGACCTCGGATTTGCCAACGACTTCACTGATTGCGGCGACCGCAAAACGCTTATGCTGCCCAAATGCCAGCAGCAGCTTGCTGAAAAGATTTGCGATGTTTGTGAAAACGTCATTGTTGTTGTGCTTTGCGGCAGTTGCGCCGACCTCGGCGAACGTGTTCGCAGCCACGCGAAAGCTGTGATCCATGCATGGTATCCGGGTGCACTCGGCGGACTTGCAATTGCAAACACGATTGCCGGCGTATGCACACCGAGCGGCAAACTGCCGATCACATTTTATCATGCGGATGATGATTTGCCGGACATCGAAAACTATGATATGCACGATCGCACCTACCGCTATATGCAAACAGAGCCGCTTTATCCGTTTGGCTATGGTTTAAGCTATACCGATTTTGCTTATCGGGATGCAAAAGTCATTTCTGTTGATTCCGCAGAAATCATTTGTGATATCACAGTAGAGAATACCGGCGGCACACAGGGCAGGGCAGTCGTGCAATGTTATGCCCGCTACACGGACAGCCGCACCACAACGCCGAAATTGCAGCTTTGCGGCGTTTCCTCGGCCGAATTGCAACCGGGTGAAGCAAAGCGCGTTCAGGTTCAAATCGACCGTTTTTGGCTCAAAGCTGTGCTTGAAGACGGCAGCCGTGTGGATCCCGACGGAAAGATCGTGCTGTATCTCGGCGACGGTCAGCCGAAGGACGGCGATCCAGGTCTTATAATTCAGGCATAACTTTCAGAGAAACAAGGTGAATGACGATGAACCCTCCCGGTAAACAGATCGCTCTCGTTGCCTACAGTCAAACCGAAGAACGCCTGCATGTGATTACACATGCCGCGGGCCTTGTCATCAGTGCGCTGATCTTGTGGCGGTGTCTGATTCCGGCGATTGTACAACAGGATCCTTTGCGCATCGTTTGCGCCGCATTGTATTTGTTTGGCACGACGATCATGTTTCTGACTTCGGCATTTTATCACGGCGCAAAACCGTCTGACCGCAAGCGCACGCTGCGTCTGCTGGATCATTGCATGATCTTTTTTGCGGTCGCCGGTACGGCAACTGCCTGTGTGCCGCCGGTTTTTGAAACTGCGGGGAAAATACCGGCTTTGCTGATGGGCAGTTTCGCTTGGCTCGGTGCGTGCAGCGGATTGATTCTCACACTGGTTGCTTTTGAAAAGACGAAAGCGCTGCAAATGGCACTATATATCGGAACGGCTGTGGCCTGTGCCGCCAGCGGTGCAAAAGCGTTTACAATCCTGCCGCGCGGCGCGTTCTATTATTTCCTCGGCGGCAGTGTAACGCTGCTGATCGGTGCAGTGCTCTATGGCGTCGGCAAAAAGGTACGCTATATCCACGCGGTGTTTCATGTGTTTATTTTGATCGGTCTTACTATCTATTATCTAGGAATTCAAACCTATTGTTTCTGAATGGGCAAAAGGTTTTCTCTGGCAATTTTTTTAGAAGTGCAGGTGATGATGATGGAGTTTTTGACATCATCCGTCAAGTTGTGCGGTTTTTCCATGGAATATATTCGGTTCGGTCACGGAGAAAAGACCTTTGTGATCCTGCCGGGGCTCAGTGTGCAAAGCGTGATCCCTTCCGCCGGGGCGATTGCCCAGGCATATTGCGTGCTGACCGATGACTTTACCGTATATCTGTTTGACCGCCGGAAAGAACCGCCCGAGCAGTACACGATGCAGCAGATGGCGGACGACACTTACGCCGCCATGCAGGCGCTCGGCTTACAGCAGGTTCATCTGTTCGGTGCTTCACAGGGCGGCATGATCGCGATGTTAATCGCGGCCGATCATCCGTCGTTTGTTAAAAAACTTGTGCTCGGATCCACAACCTGCCGCATCACAGACAAACAGTATCAGAGGATTGATCAGTGGATCGCGGCAGCCGCGGACGGCAAGCTTGAAAGCCTGTATCTCTCGTTCGGCGAAGCGATCTATCCGCCGAAGGTATTTGCACAGTATCGAAACGCCCTTGTTTTACTGTCGAAAAACGCGACCGATGAGGATTGCCGACGGTTCGTGATCCTTGCCGGTTCTTTAAAAGGCTTTGATTGTACTGACAGGCTTCAGCAGATCCATTGTCCGGTTCTTTTGCTCGGTTCCAAAGACGACGGTGTGGTGGGTGCCGCGGCAACTGAAATGCTTGCGGACAAGCTGCAGCATCTTCCGTTTTTGGAATTACACCTGTATGACGGCTACGGACACGCCGCGTATGATACCGCACCCGATTACAAGGAACGGATCTTGCGGTTTTTATGCAAGTAAGATGGAGGAACATGGATCATGGAACGAGCTGAAAATCCGACAAAGACGCTGACGCTCAACGATGACTGGCGCTTTTATTACGGAGACGACAACGAAGCGTATTACATGGGATATGACGACAGCGCCTGGTTGCGTGTTACTTTGCCGCATGATTGGGCCGTTACGTTTCCGTTTGACAAAAAAAACGCCAGCGGCACCGGCTATCTGCCTGGCGGCACCGGCTGGTATCGCAAGCGGTTCCTGTTGACTGCAACGGACACTGCAAAGCGCGTCATGTTGCGTTTTGACGGCGTGATGCGTCATACTCGCGTCTGGGTCAATTCCAACTATCTCGGTGAAAACGCATATGGGTATGCACCGTTTTCGTTTGATATCAGCGCGTTTGTCCGTGCGGGCGAAAACGTGATAAGCGTCCGCGTTGAGCACGAAGAGGTTGCCGATTCCCGGTGGTATACCGGCAGCGGCATCTACCGCGACGTATCGCTCTGTATACGTGATCGTGACGGCTTTGCGGAAAACGGCGTTTTTCTTTCTACACAACAGGTGGATCCCACCGGTCGCGCGACGCTTCGTGTCCAATATGAGACCTTTGACGCAGACCGAGTGACGGTCCATGTTCTGTCCGAAGAAACAGAAACCGCCTGTACATCGTTTTCCGGTAAGAGCGGCACTTTCACAATCCAGGTGCCGCAAGCGCGTCTTTGGTCGCCGGCGCAGCCGTATCTTTATACGGTACGCTTGGAAGCGATAAAAGATAACGCTGTGATTGATGTGGAAACCATTCCGTTCGGTATTCGCACAATCAGTTTTGATCCGGACAACGGCTTTTTCCTGAATGGACAACATACGCGCCTGAAAGGTGTCTGTATTCACCACGACGCCGGCGCACTCGGCGCCGCTGTTCCTGCTGCAGTTTGGGAACGACGGTTGCAAACGCTGAAGGAAGCCGGCTGCAACGCCATCCGCACCACACACAATCCACCGGCAGGGGATCTGCTGGATCTTTGTGACCAGCTTGGTCTGCTTGTGATGGATGAGGCGTTTGATGAGTGGGAAGGCTGCAAAAACAAGTGGTGGCAGGGGCATAATGTCTATCCGCCGAAGCATTACGGCTATGCGACTGACTTTCCGCAATGGCACAAACAGGATCTTTCTGCTATGATAAAGCGCGACCGCAATCATCCGAGCGTGATCCTCTGGTCGATCGGCAACGAGATCGATTATCCCAACGATCCCTATGTAACGCCACTGTATGAGGAAGTGTTTGGCAATAACGACAGCGGCAAACCGGAAAAAGCCCGCCGCTATGACGACAAAAAGCCGGATGCCGGCCGCCTTGCCGCCGTTGCAATAGAACTGTCTGCAATCGTACATGCGCTTGACGATTCGCGCCCCGTGCTGTCCGCTATGTCGTTTCCGGAGCTTTCTACACACACCGGATTTTCCGATCCGCTGGATGTGTTCGGCTACAACTACCGGGAAAGCTTCTACGATGAAGATCACCGCCGTTTTCCCGCGGTTCCGATCCTCGGCAGCGAAAGCGGCCACGCTGTTTCCGCGTGGCAGGCAGTGCTCGACCGCCCGTTTATCAGCGGACAGTTCCTTTGGACGGGCATCGACTTTTTGGGCGAATGCCGCGGCTGGCCGGTACGCATCTCACAGGCCGGTCTGCTTGATCTGTGCGGCAATCCGAAACCGCTGTATTATCAGCGCAAGGCCCTATGGACGAGTCAGCCGTTTGTCAAAATCGCCGTCGGAAAAGGCACAACAGAACAAAGCAGTCCGTGGACGGATGCGTTTCTTTACGACGCGCAGCCGGGTGAGACAGTTTGCGTGTGTGTCTATACCAACGCACCGGAGGTCACGTTGTTTTTGAACAGCCGCTCACTTGGAACAAAACAGCGCAAACCGGCGGACGAATGCCGCCTGCTTTGGTCGGTTCCGTTTGAACCGGGTGTTCTGACCGCAAAAGCGGACGGCGCCAAAGATATGCTTGCAACCCCGCAAGCGCCGGCGTCTATTGAACTTTCTGTTTATTCATCGCAGCCAGGTGACGCTTTCCATCAGATACTTGTTTCTTTGCGCGATGCCGCCGGCACCATCTGCGCCGGGGAGGACCGGGAAATCCGCTATCAGCTTTACGGCGACGGAGAAATTCTCGGGATTGAAAACGGAAAGCCGGACGATCTGACGCCGTACAGTGCCGATTACCGGACCACGTATTTCGGGGAATCAATTGTCTATATCAGATCGTTCACACCCAATCAAACGTTACACCTTTACGCCTATACAAAAGACGGATTACATACGGAGATCGAAATTCCATGTTGAAACGAACCCAACCGACTGATATGACAACAGGACCTTTTTTTAAAAAGATTCTGTTCTTTGCAATTCCTGTGACGCTCACCGGCCTGCTGCAAATCGTTTACAACACTGCCGACACGGCGGTTGTCGGGCGTTTTGCCGGAACGCAAGCCCTTGCTGCCGTTGGCTCCACCGGATCCATGATCGGTCTGATTGTCAATTTATTTGTCGGCCTGTCAATGGGTGCCGGGGTCCTCACGGCGCGGATGCTGGGTGCAAAAGACCGCGCCGGCGTCCAACGCGCGGTGCATACCGCAATGGGACTGAGCGTTTTGTCCGGTCTTGCGATCAGTGTCATCGGCGTACTTTTTTCTCCGACATTGCTGCATTG
>CACWJV010000019.1 GCA_902761265.1 Oscillospiraceae bacterium
TTGCAGCGCGATGGCGAGCGCCACTGTGAACGCAGTCGTATCGCTGCCCGTTCCGAAAGATACCCCTGTGGCAAGCCCTTCGGGCAGATTGTGCACCGCGATCGCCGACACAAACAGCAAAACCTTGTGCCGGTGCGCTGCGTCGCCGCCGTCGGCAAACAGCCGCGTCTCAATCTTCGGCAGCAGCCGGTCAAAGGCATTCAGGCACACCCCGCCGCACACCGCACCGCCGATCAGATGCAGCGCCGCCGTTCGCCCGCCGCAGTCAAACACCGGCAAAAACAACCCGACCGCAGCCGCCGCCAGCATCACGCCCGCCGCGGCGGACATGGTAACCGTCTCAAAGGAACGCGACACGCCCTTGAGCACATAGCCGGCCAGCGCGCCGAAGATCGTCGCTCCGCCGACGCCCAGCGCCGTCAGAAGCACCACTTGCATACCATCACCTCTTACGGTAAGATATGCGAAGAGAGGGAAACGGGTGCATGGATGGGCCAGGGACGAGAGATTTTGCATCCATCGTTTGTTTCAAAAACAAAAACGGCACCTGCAACTGCAGATACCGTTGTCTGTTTCGAATCGGTTGTGCATGCAAAAACGTCGCAGTTTCAAAAACAAAAACGGCACCTGCAACTGCAGATACCGTTGTCTGTTTCGAATCGGTTGTGCATGCAAAAACGTCGCATACGCGGACAATTTTTTCCCATTGGAACAGGGCCGGCGTGTCGGCCCTTGGCCCTTATTCTTTCGCCTCATACCACGTTTTGCCGCAGTGGACGTCGCACAGGAGTTTGACGGAGAGCGAAACCGCCTGCTCCATCTCCTGCCGCAGCAGATCGGCAGCCCTGTCCGCTTGCAGCAGCGGACATTCCACAATCAGTTCGTCGTGCACCTGCATGATGAGTCTCGCTGCAGGAAGTTCTTCCTTGAGCCTTCGACGGACGTGTACCATCGCAATCTTGATAATATCCGCGGCGGTGCCCTGTACGGGCATGTTGCGCGCCACACGTTCGCCGAACGCCTGCAGCATTTTGTTGGACGCCGTCAGCTCGGGCAGATAGCGACGGCGGTGGAAGATTGTTTCGGCGTAGCCTTTGTCACGCGCCGTTTCCACCACGTCGTGCATATAGCGGTCGATGCCGCTGTAGTGCGACAGATAGCCTTTGATATAGGCGTCCGCCTCCTTGCGTGTGACGCCGATATCCTTTGCGAGTGAAAACGCGCCGATGCCGTAAACGATGCCGAAATTGACCGCCTTGGCGCGCGAGCGCAGCAGCGGCGTGACCATAGAAAGCGGCAGCGAGAACACCTGCGACGCAGTGATGGCGTGGATATCGTCGCCGTTGTTGAACGCCTGCTTCATCTTTTCGTCGTCCGCAATCGCCGCCAAAACACGCAGCTCGATTTGGGAATAGTCGGCATCCACCAGCGTCATCCCTTCTCCCGCCGAAAAGAATCGGCGTATTTCTCGCCCTTCGGGATAGCGCACGGGAATATTTTGGAGGTTCGGCTCCAGCGACGAGATGCGGCCTGTGCGCGTTTCGGTCTGATTGAGACGTGAACGGATCCGGCCGTCGGGTTCAATCTCCTTGAGCAGTCCGTCACAATAGGTCGATTTGAGCTTGGAAAGCGTGCGGTAGCGCAAAATGTCCGCCACAATCGGGTAGTCATAGGACAGCGTTTCGAGCACCTCGGCGGAGGTGGACCAGCCGCTTTTGGTTTTCTTTTTCGCCGGAAGACCTAACTTTTCAAACAGCGCTTCGCCGAGCTGTTTGGGCGAATTGAGGTTAAAATGGAAGCCGGCTTCGTCAAAGATTTTCGTTGTCAGTTCGTCGATCTTGGCGCCCAGCTCCCGGCCGTAGACTTCGATCTGCCCGCGGTCGGCGGCAAAACCGGTGTGCTCCATTTCCGCCAGCACCTCGCACAGCGGCAGCTCGATTTCCCGGAGCAAAAAGTCCTGTTCGTTTTCGTGGATCTGTTCGAGCTGCAATGCGCTCACGCGCCGCAAGACCGCCGCGCCCTGCGCCGCCGGTTTCAGCGTTTCGCTGCAGGAGAGCGTCGGCACCGGCACCGCCAGCTCCCCAGCAAGACGCAGCAGATCGTAGGCGTTGGCCGACGGGTTGAGGATATACCCGGCAAGCGTGGTGTCGAGCGCGAGATTTTGCATCGTCCAGCCCTTGCGCAAACAGTACCGGTAAAGGTCTTTGGCGTCGCAGGTGTATTTTTTCCACGCACCTTTGAAAAACGCTTCGCTGAACGTATCAAAATCGAAGCAGTCCGCCGGGACATACAGTACCGTTTCCCCGCCGTTTTCCTGCATGGAAAAACAGAACGCGGCAAGGCTTTCGCCCTCGAAAAGAGCGGTGAAATACGCTTCGCCGGCGTTTTTCAGCTTGCCCAAAAGGCCCATCAGATCGCGCTCTTCGCGTATCGTCACTGCCGGCTGCGGCGCGGCGGCTTCCGCTTCGGCGGCCGGCTGCGGCATCGCCGTCAGACCGAGCTTTTCGATGGTGGAAAACATTTCGAGCTTTGCCAACAGCCGGATCGCCGCGCCCGGGTCGCCCTTCGTCGGTGCATAGGCGGCAAGGTCCGTTTCAATCGGCGCGTCGAGCACGATGGTGCCGAGCGTCCGGCTCAAAAACGCGCTGTCCTTGCCGGCACGCAGCTTTTCGCGCACGCCGGCTTTTACGTCCAGCTCGTCGAGGTGGTCATAGATATAGTCGATGGTCTCATACTGTTGGATCAGCGTACCGGCGGTCTTTTGCCCGATTCCGGCAACGCCCGGGATATTGTCGGAGCTGTCGCCCATCAGCGCCTTGATCTCGATCATGCCGTGGGGAGATACCCCGTATTCTTCGCGGAGTTTCTCTTTGTCATAGGCGGTTGTCACAGCGCGTCCCATCTTGGTGGCGGCGAGCAGCACGGTCGTGTTGTCGCTGACAAGCTGCAGCGCGTCGCGGTCGCCGGTGGCTAAAAAGCAGCGGTCATCCCCCTTGCATTGCGCCGACAGGGTGCCGAGGATATCGTCCGCCTCGAAGCCCTCTTTTTCCACAATCGCGTAGCCGAGGTCGCAAAGCAATTCTTTCAGCAGCGGCATCTGCGTCCGCAGCTCCGGCGGCATCCCTTTGCGGCCGGCCTTGTAGCCGTCGAACAGTTTGTGGCGGAAGGTCGGCGCGTGCAGGTCAAACGCGATCGCCACATGGTCGGGCTCGCATTCTTCCTTGAGGCGCAGCAGAATATTCATAAAGCCGAAAATGCCGTTGGTAAACTGTCCGTCCTTGGTGGTCAGCAGTTTGATGCCGTAAAACGCGCGGTTGACGATGCTGTTGCCGTCGATCACCAGTAAACGCATAGGATCTCCTCCCGATGTGCAAGTTATCTTATTTATTATAGCATATTTTTCGCAAAAGAGGTGCATTTTTCGAAAGTTTGTGGTAAAATGTTTTGCAGTATAAAAAAGGAGGAGACGCCGTGAAGCTTGGAAAACTGGACCTCGACGGACGCACCGCCGGACTTGCGCCGATGGCGGGTGTGGCGGACATGGCGTTTCGTGAGCTGTGCCGCAGCTACGGCGCGAGCTATGTGGTCAGCGAGATGGTCAGCAGCAAGGGGCTGACGATGCACGACCGCAAAAGCCAAAAGCTGCTGTTGCTTTCCGACAAAGAGCGTCCCGCGGCGGCGCAGCTATTCGGCAGCGACCCGCAGATTATGGCGGAATCGGCGCGCAAGGCGCTCTCGTTTGCGCCGGACGTAATCGATATCAATATGGGCTGCCCCGCCCCGAAAATCGCCGGCAACGGCGGCGGCTCCGCCCTGCTCAAGGATCCCGTGCTCGCCGAACAGATCATCCGCGCAGTGGTGCAGGCAGTCGATCTGCCGGTCACGGTGAAGATCCGCGTCGGGTGGGATGACGACAATATCAATGCCGTTGAAATGGCAAAGCGTGCCGAAGACGCCGGCGCGGCGGCCATCGCCGTCCACGGCCGCACGCGGCAGCAGATGTATGCGCCGCCGGTACGTACCGGGCTGATTGCCGAAGTCAAGCGCAATGTGTCGATCCCGGTCATGGCAAACGGCGACATTATCGACGGCCCGTCGGCTGCAAAGATGCTGGAGGAAACCAACGCGGACTATCTGCTCGTCGGGCGCGGCGCGCTCGGGCGGCCGTGGGTGTTTCAGCAGATCGAAGCCTATCTCAAACACGAAGTGCTTTTGCCCGAGCCGCCGGTGGCGGAACGCATGCGCGTGATGGTACAGCATATCAAAACGATCTGCGATTACAAAGGTGAACGCATCGGCATCCGCGAAGCGCGCAAGCACGCCGCGTGGTATATCCGCGGCATCCGCGGCGCAGCGGCGTATCGGCAGCGCGTGGGTGCGCTGGCCTCCATTGAAGAGTTGGAGAGGTTGGCGTATGAGATCGCTGTTCAGTCAACAGTCAGCAGTCAATAGTCGCCCGCAGATACAGCAAAACCGCCCGGGTGGGCGGTTTTGTTATGTTTCAGTTTCGGTTTTGGATTTCTGCTGTTTCCTGACCAGCTTCTCATACCGTTTCTTTTGCATCGCTTTTGTAACCGGCGAAGACAGCACGCCAGCAGCAATGCCGAGGATCCACACATACTTCCAGCCAGCCAGAAGCCCGAACAACACAAGCACCGCACAGGCGATCAACCAATAAAGGAGCTGCGTTCTGCCGTTCGCTTTGTTCAGTTCCGCGATCATATCAAAACCGTCTGAAGGATGCGGCGCAGTTTCAATAAAGTCTGCTGCACCTGCCGTGCCCGCGCACGCACGGAAGTCCTCGCTGCATTGCTTTGCGCCTTCTTTATATGTACCGTTGCCCAGCACTTCCATCACCGCGGCGCGGATGCCGGCGACGGAATCATCTTTGAGCGCCACGCCTGCGCCGATCTCCTTCGTCCGTTTTGCAACGGCGTGCTGCTCGCTTGTCTGCGGATACAGGACCATCGGCGTTGCCATATACAGACTTTCACTTACGCTGTTCATCCCGCAGTGGGTAAGGAACACGTCCGCCCGGGAAAGCACGTCGAGCTGATCCACATAAGGGTACACGCGCACATTGTCCGGCAGCGGTTCCAGCGTGCGGCTGTCGATCGTATGGCCGCAGGAAATGATGACGTCCACGTTCTGATTTCGCAGCGCTTCGATGCAACTGCTATAGAACCGGGGTCGGTCATTGATCACTGTACCCATCGAAATATAGACAAGCGATTTTTCTTTTTCTTTCTTCGGTTCGGCTTTTGAAAACACGGACGGCCCGACAAAGAGATAATGGTCGGAAAAGCTTTCGGCATACGGCTGAAAACGCCTGGACGTATAAACGATCGAATCGGTCTGATTATCGCTTTGCACCAGTGACAGCGCGTTTTTGACCTGATAGCCGTATGGATGCAGCGTCTTCAGTGCCTTCGAGATTTTCGGCAGGCCGAAGATCATATCCGCCAGTTCTTTCGGTGACTGCTTCATATACCCCGAAGAGACTTGATTGAAGGCGAATGTGCTGGTAGACACCACCATCGGCACATGGTGCTTCCATGCGTTCAGCTTGCCCCAGAAGCAGACGGAATCCGTATAGACGACGTCAGGCTGAAAGGTTTTGAATTCCGTGTCAAGAAAAGCATCCATACGCAGCGTGATACGAATATCCTGGATCGTCATTTCCGTTGTAGATACATTTTTCAATCCGCTCTCTTCGCGTTCTGTTAAATCCGGAAGAAACGCATCGCAGGAAACAAACACCGCGCCTGTCGCTTGGATTTTTTCTTCAAATTCACTGAAGGAATAAAAGCGGACCGCATGTCCGCGCCGTACCAGCTCGGCCACGACCGGCAGCATCGGGTTGGTGTGCCCGTGCGCCGGGATGCAGAAGCAGGCGATGTGTTTCATGCGTCATCGCCGTCCTTTCCCGCAAAGGTCTTGCCGATCAGCTCCGCAAACGCCGCTTTCGGCGGAATCGCGATCCCGCGGCGCACGTCGCCGAACAGCATCAGCGTGTCACCCGGGTGGATATCGAACAGTTCACGCGCCTGCTTGGGGATGACGATCTGCCCTTTTTCACCGACCGTGGCTGTCCATGCATATTGCCCTTCTCTTTCCTTCATTGCACACACCCCAAAAGTATGATTTGTATAACTAATCATACTACCGTTCGGCAGAATTGTCAAGAGGACAAAGAAAAAAGCCGATCAGGGATCGGCATGTTTCCCTTCGCGGCAGAAACGTTGCTATCGCCCGACGCGCCCGGCGCGTCCCTCGGCCCTTGGCCCTTAGCCCTTGGCCCTAAATACCAGCTTCGCATACAGTTTGCGCAGGCCGCCGCGGAAACACAGCAGCAGCGCAAGCGCAGCGCCGAGTGCCGCCTGCAAAATCTCATACGGCAGCTTCAGCCAGGCGTATTCCGGCGTTGCATAGAGGAACGCACGCCCGAGGGAATAGCCCACGACCATAAGCGCGCCGCCGATCACGGTACCGATCGTTGATGATGCGAGCGGGTGTTTTTTCATCACATAGTGCGCAAACACGGAGATGATCACCGCCTGCACGCCGTGGCTCGCAAGCGACACGAACATCGGCAGCGGATAGAACAGCAGATCGCCGAGGAACGACCCGACGCCGCCCACAAGGAACGCGCCCAACGGGTCCAGCAGAACCGCCGCCATACAGATTGCCACGTCGCACAGATACAGGTGTCCGCCCGGCACGGGGATGGAAAACGAGCAAAGCGCGACTGTGGCGGCCATGAACATGGCCGTGGTGGTCAGCCAGAGCGTCGTGTGCTTTGCGTTGATCGGATGCCGCGCAGCGGCCACCTCTTGCGGCGCTCCCTTGGGGGGATCTGTCACCGCAGGTGTCTGACGGGATTTCTGCGATTGCATATCATTCACCTCTTGCATTTTTTCTGCGTTTAGTATATACTATGTCTGACCCTATAAAAAGTACCAGTAAAGGAGTTTTTTATAAGACCAGATGAAATATGTCATTGACCGCGCCGACCGTGCGCCGGCGTATTTGCAGCTTTACCGCCAGTTGCGCTCCGACATTGCGCACGAAGTTTATCCCGCCGGGAGCCGTCTGCCGTCGAAACGGCTGCTTAGCGAAGAGCTCGGTATCAGCCTTGTCACGGTGGAGCACGCGCTTGCCCTTTTGTGCGACGAAGGCTACGCGACCGCCAAAGAGCGCAGCGGCGTATTTGTCAGCTTTCGTGCCGGTGACCGGTTTCTTTCTGCCGAATTGCCCAAAGCGGCAGCCGAACCGACGCCGCACAGCACCGCGGGCAGCAAGGTGAGCTTCCCGTTTTCCGTCTATGCAAAAGCCGTCCGACTCTCGCTCATGAGCGAGGGTGAAGAGCTGTTGCAGCCGTCGGCGCCGCAGGGCGACGCGGCACTGCGCAGCGCAATCTGCGATTACCTCATCCGTGCGCGCGGACTGGAAGCCACGCCGGAGCAGGTGGTCATCGGCGCCGGGACGGAGTATCTCTATCACCTTTTGGTGCTGCTGCTCGGACGCGACCGGACGTTCGCGCTCGAAGATCCGTGCTACGAGCGAATCGCCCGGATCTATCTTGCCGAAGGCGTAACGCTTGAACGTTTGCCGCTCGGCCACGACGGCATCCGCACCAGCGCATTGCAGCAGTCGACGGCGGATGTGCTGCACATTTCGCCCTATCGCAGCTTTCCTTCGGGCGTCACTGCCTCCGCCAGTAAGCGCGCCGCCTATCTCCAGTGGGCGGCAAAGGGTGACCGGTGGATCGTGGAGGACGATTTTGAATCGGAATTTTCCGTGTCCAAGAAATATGAGGAGACGCTCTTTGCCCATTCCCACCGCAACTGCGTGATCTATCTCAACACCTTTTCCGGCACCATTTCCCCTGCCCTGCGGATGGGCTATCTGGTGGTGCCGCCGCAATTGCTCGACCGGCTGCAGGAGCTGACAAGCGTTTACAGTTGCACCGTGCCGGTGCCGGATCAGTGCGTGGTTGCGCATCTGCTGCAAAGCGGCGACTTTGAGCGGCACATCAACCGCGTCAGGCGGCAGAAACGCAGAGAGCTGGAACAAATTCGGAATTCGGAATTCGGAATGCGGAATTAAAGGGGCGCGAGTCTCCGGTGGAGACCTTTGCGGCATTGCCGCAAAAGCGCCGACCGAACCGGCAGGTGAGACTCGCCGCGCTGCGCGCGATACGTCAAAGGTGCGGCGGAAAAGCTGGACTGAAAGCAGGAAAAGACAGCAACCCGTTGCAATGGCGGGTGCTGTCTTTCGTTTTATACATTGCTTAAGCGGATACAATCAACAAGCTTTCCGCGGCCGAGCGTTTTCGCCGCGGAAAAGCGGTTGCGGAAACCACACGGTTAATCCGCGACCGCAATTCCGAATTCCGAATTCCGCATTCCGAATTACAACAAAAAAAGGCCGGCCCTTCGGCCAGCCATCTTTTTTGTTGTCTTACGCCTTTTTCTTTTTCAGGCACACGAACGCTGCGCAGGAAGCTGCGGTCAGCACGCCGAGTGCTGCAAAGACAGCGCCGTTGTCACCGGTATTCGGGGTAACAGGCTCGGAGGGAACGGAAACGGAGCCGCCGCCGGAGGAATCGTCGCCGCCAAACAGACCGCCGACCACAGAACCGATGTCGCCGTTGCCGCTGACCAGATCACCGAGGCCGATGAACAGGTTTGCAAAGAAGTTGACGATTTCGTTATCGAGCAGCTTGTCCGCGATAGACGGATCAAGACCCATGGACTGCAGACCGCTCTTGAGCATATCGCTGATGCCGGCCACCTTGTCGGAGATGCCGCTGGCGATGTTGCCGCCGTCGCCGGCAGAACCGCCGCCGATGCCGCCGAGTACGCTGGCAATATCGAACGAGCCGAGATCCATACCGCTTGTCAAAGCGCCGAGATCAAGACCGTTGCCGCTGAATGCGCCGGAGATCATTTCCATGATTGCGCCGAAGTCAAGGCCGCCGGCCGAAGCGCCGCTGCCGCCCGTAAACATCGAAAGGATGCTGCCGGGATCGGACACAACACCGTCCAGCCAGGACATATCCATGCCGCCGAACAGGTTGGAAATACCGGAGATGATGCCGTCCTTGATCGGATCGTCTTCGCCGTTGTCGCCGGTCAAATTACCGATTGTGTCGGTGAGGCCGGAAAGCAGAGAGTCTGTGGAAGCGGTGCCGGTTGCGCCGTCGCCGCCCAAAGAGCCGAGCGAATCGGTGATACCGGACAGCGCGCTGGTGTCGCCGGAGCCGATGGAATCGGTGATGCCGGAGAGCGCGTCGGACACGCCGGACGTTTTACCGGAATTGCTGCCGCCGAAGGATTCACGGATCGAATCCAGATCGATGCCTTCCAGGTTGAGACCTTCCAGAATAGAGGCAAGCTCCACATCGGAAAGGGCATTCACATCGACGCCGTCCAGCAGGGAAGCCAAAGAATCGGTGTCCGCTGCAAACGCAGGGATGCAAAGGCAAAGGAGCATTGCAACCGCAGTGAAAATGCTGAAAAACTTTCTCATAACGATATCATCCTTTCACGGCACGCACCTGCAAATAGATCGGGGCAGACACGTTCCTGTTATGAATCGACTTATTATACAATATATTTTTTAAAATTTCAATAGCTAATCGATGGAAAAATAAATTTTTTATGAATTGTTTTTCGGTTGTTTTGCCATATCCTGTGGAAACGGCCCGCCGCAAAGCCATATATGGGCAGCGCTTACCAGGAAACGTAGACGTCTTTGCCGGAAACGGAGAAGTTGGTGTCGCGCTTGAGGCCGTTTTTCTCGAGCGATTGGGCAAACAGCTCGGTCATCTCTTTGCTCTTGAGCGTGATGCGCGCCTTCATGGAAAGCTCAGAGCGGTCGCGGAAGGAATCGAGCGTACCGGGCACAAACGCGGTGCACCACCAGTATTTGGCATAGTCGCGGCTCGCACGCAACTCGCCCTTGCGGTAGAAGTCCATCGACATATACAGCATATCGTCGTCCGCCGCGCCGTCGTAGTGCGCCTGGTCGCGGTCGAGCGGTTTCGTGTAAACGCCGATTTCGGCGCCGAGGAACACCAGTCCGTACTGACCCTTCCAAAGCTGGATCAGCCAGTCCTTATTGTCATAGCGGAACTTGCAGCGGATGGTGTCATAATAGAAATTCATGAACGGCGCGCCCATATCATAGAGCACATTGAAGCCGAAATTGCGCTGCCAGGGATCTTCCGTTGTAAAGTAATAGTTGCCGGCCTTGTTAAATTGAAAGCCGAGGAACCCGTCGGAAAACACCGCGGCTTTTTGAATCGTCTGCTGCGCCTGGTCTGTGGAAGCGGGCGCGGTGTTGTTTGGCACGGTGACGGTGCCCGCAAGATCCGAGGACGGTTCGGGCAAAGTGAACGACGTCGTGCCTTCGGTCGTATCGACCGCAAAGGTCGTAAAGCGCTCGGTGTCTTCCTCATTGGGCGTAGGCTGAGAGAGCGGCACCGTATCGAGCGGCGCGGCGGTTTCAAACGTAGGCAGCGTGGTATCGCTCGCCTGTTCGCTCGGCGCCTCTACCGTGATGGGATCCATCGAAGTGACGGTCACAGCCACTTTGGGCTGTACGCGGTTATTGATTGAGCGCACGGCAAAAAACGAACCGGCACACACAACCACCAGCGCAAACACCGCAATGAACGCGGCTTTGGACTTATCCATTCTCATATTTTGGAAAGCCTCCTTTGTCATCTTGAACATATAACGAAAAATTCGGTTTGTTATCAATATATAGGATAGCAGAAAAAGATTCAATCGTCAAGGGAATGACAAAAACTTTCAGAATGTTTACATTTTTGCAACAGCGATGAAAAATCGGCGGAAAAATCGGGAAAAACAGCCGATCGCTCACGCTGGATGCGAACGCAAAAAGAGCCGCAGAGCGGCTCTTGAAAAACCCGGTTTTGTTCAAAGAATGATGCTGTCAATGTTTCCTTTCATGTAACGGATCCTGCGTTCATACAGTCTGTCATCCACATGGAACGCATCACTTTTTCTCTTCGTTCCGTTCGTTCAAATATGCTTCATACAGATCCGGGCGCTTTTCTTCCGTGCGCAGCAGCGACTGTTCGTGTCGCCAGGCGTCGATATGGGCGTGGTGTCCGCTCAATAGCACGTCGGGCACCTCCCTGCCCCGCCACACCGGCGGACGGGTGTACTGCGGGTATTCGAGCAGCCCGTCAAAATGGCTTTCGTCGGTAAAACAGGCGTCATCGGAAAGCACGCCCGGCTGCATCCGCGCCACAGCGTCGCACAGCACCAGCGCCGGCAGTTCGCCGCCCGTAAGCACATAGTCGCCGATAGAGATCTCCTCGTCCACGATCTCTTCGAGCAGCCGCTCGTCCACGCCCTCATAGTGGCCGCAAAGCAGCGCCAGATGCGGCTCGGCGGCAAGCGCTTTGACCGTCTGCTGCGTGAGCACCTTGCCTTGGGGCGAAAGATAGATCAGCTTCGGTCTTGCGCCGGTTTCTTCACACAGCGATTGAAAGCAGTCGTAAATCGGCTGCGGCTGCATCACCATGCCCATGCCGCCGCCGTAAGGCGCGTCGTCCACCCGACCGTGCTTGTCCTGCGTGTAATCGCGGATCTGCCGCGTGCGAATGTCGATGCAGCCGTTTTTGCGTGCGCGGCCGAGGATGCTTTCTCCAAGCACCACTTCACACATTTCGGGAAAGAGGGTCAGTATATCAATCCGCATCATCAAAGATCCCCCTGAGCGGCCGGATCCGGATGGTGCCGCTGTCAATATCGGTGTCGATCACCACCGGCGGGATAGCCGGCAGCAGATATTCTTTGCCGTTTTCGTCCGTCACATGCCACACGTCGTTTGCGCCGGTTCGCGAAACGTCAGACAGAATGCCATAGACTTTGCTGGCATCGTCCGCATCGCAGACCCGGCAGCCGATCAGATCTTGAATAAAATAGCTGTTCTCCGGGATTGTCGCGTCCGCGCGCGCCATATAGAGCACTTTGTTTCGCAGCGCAGCCGCCGCGTCCACGGTGTCGACGCCGGCGAGCTTCAGAATCGCGACGTTGCCGTGCGGCCGGCAAGCGAGCACCGTTACGGGCCTGGCGCCGTTTTTGTCGTAATAGAGTGTTTTGAACTGACGCAGAAAATCGGGAGAATCGCACCACGGATCCACACGCACCTCGCCGCGCACGCCGTGGGTGCTGACGATCCGGCCGATTTCAAGGTAGGGCTGACGCATAGGTTCACGTCCTTCTTTCTAAATAAAGTGGGGCTGTTATAATTCGGAATTCGGAATGCGGAATTCGGAATTGCGGTCGCGGATGCACACCGCGAAAACCGAAAACAGTCTGCCGCGGCAAAAAGCGATTCTCTACCGGAAACGGGCAGATTGTATCCGCTAAACGTTTCTGAATCTGAAAGAGATCATCCGCCACCGAAACGATTTGCAGCCTTTGATGATAAAGGCACAGCTTAACCTTTAAGCATTTTGACACATCGCCGCAGGCGGCGTATCTCGTCTGCCGACTCGGTCGGCGCTTTTGCCTGCGGCAAAGGTCTCCACTGGAGACCCGCGCCCCATAATTCCGAATTCCGAATTCCGAATTAAATCAGGTTCCAGATTAAATCAAGTTCCGAATTGAAAAAACCGTCCCGCCCTTGCGGGCGGGCACGGTGTCGGATTAAAGCACTTTGCCGAACATTTCCTCAATCATGGCGTCGTCCGGTTCCTGGCCGATCATGTGGCTCATAAAACGGTAGAGATACACCCACATCTGAATGAAGAAATCTTCCAGCTTTTTCAAAAAGTCCTGCATACAAAGAGCCCCTTTCGTTTTTCTTCGCTTTCATTATATAAGCTTTCGCCCGAAAATGCAACCGTTTTTTGCAAAAAATCACGGCAGATACTGTTCGATCTCCGCTTGTGTCATCGAGAACGATTGGATCATCTTTTGCCGGAACAAGGCGGGCATTTCCCCGACGATCTGTCTGAGCTGTTTGACAGCCGCCTGCCATCCGTTGTAGCTGACCGACGGCCACCGCGCGCAATGGCGCTGCATTTCGCTGTCAATTTCCTGCACCATCTTGTCAAAAAGCGAGAGCATCCGGTCGCGGTCGAATGTGGTTGCAAGGTGCTTTTTGTGCAGTTGTAAAACACGCTTGCGGAACTGCGGATTTTTCATCAGATTGCGCATGACCGTGGTGCTGAACGCGTGGCCCACGCCGTGACCCTGCGGGTCAAGATAGTTGTCAATATAGTTGCGTTTGTAGGTAGTCGGATAAAACGCCCAGTCGGCGTCAAAGAAAATCCAGCGCCATTTGCCGCTCTTGGTATTTTCGCGCCAAAAGCGGATGTTGCCCGTGTCGGTGTTAGTAAAAAAAGACTCGAACATCCAGTATTCGATCAGCTCGTCGATGTCGATTTGCGTACACAGATAGTCGTAAACTTCCTGCTTTCGCGTGTCGTGCGATTTGATATAGGCGATCAGCTTGTTGTAAGCGTCGATCGAACCGTTTTGTACGTTGCTATTGCCTTTGATGATGTCGGTGTTGTCCGGGTCGGCGCCGTGGTGGGCGGCAAGGTAGTCTTCGTCGATCTTCTCCCGCAGATCATAGATCCCGTGGTACACGCCGTTGACATAGACCGCCACAGGGCGGTAGTCCATGATATCAACGCGCGTCTGCCCTTTCATCACCATGGCGCAGAACGCGTCGCGCAGATGGGCCGAGGAAAAATCCTGTCCGCTGTTGCGCAGCAAAAGCGATGAAAAGACGTTGACGTCGTTGTTCTCGAAGAACGGATAGACAATTTCGCCCGGGCCGTATTTGTCGCGCAGGTGGATCGACACGCTCTTTTGCTCGAGGGCGCGGCTGAACTGGCCGAAAACCTTGACGCCGGCATCAAACGAAAGCTGCGGCACCCCCTGTTCGTTCCAATACTCCAAATGGATCGGGCGCTCCCAATCCTGCCAGAAGTTGGCGCCGACATAGGGAAATTCGCTGCCCTTGTTTTTGCCGTCGGCCCAAATGCCGCGGCTTTCGGAGTAGAGGTTGTCGCTGTCGGTAGAAAGACACACCACCGGCAACTCGTGCTTTTGCTCCACAAGGTAGGTCGCCGTTACGACATCGGACGGCAAAGCGCCGGCTTGATAGGCGCGCACGCGCAGGCAGGTGGTCTTTTTGATCGTGAGCGGTTCGGTATACGGCATGGATTTTTGGGTCGGCACACTGCCGTCAAGGGTATAGAACAACCTGCCCGGACCGGAAAGCGTCAGTGCAGTGCCTTTTTTGACATACCCGCCCGGGTTGGACAGCGCCGGGTTTTGGATCGCGCCTTTGAGCGCCGGCGTGTTGTTTTTCCTGCCGGGCGTCTGCGCCGCGAAATAGACCGGCGCGCTGTCTGCGCCGAGGACACGGCCGCAGCTTTGGCCGGCGGACAGACGGCGGTAGGTCAGACTGTCGGCGATCACGCCGTGCCGGTTTTTGAGATAAACCGTGTCGCCGTAGCGGCCGAGCCCGATATTGACCGTTTGGCCGTCCTTGACCGGATTGTCGCTGCACCAGAGAACGAGATAGCTGTGCGGTTTGAGCGTCACGTCGGGCAAAGCAAAAAAGCGCTCCGCCTGTTTGGAGTCGGAGAGCTGATAGGTTTTGAGGGAAACGGGCGTATCCGACGCGTTGTAAAGCTCCACATAGTCCGGCGTGCTGCCGTCGGGCGCTTTGGTGCCGGTGTTGACGGCGGCGAGTTCGGTGATCACAAGCTGTTTGCTGTCAGTTAGCGCCGCGGAATCCACGGAGTCGAACGCGTCGGTACTGTTTTTGGCGCCGGGTGTGGCGCAGGCAAAAAAGCGCCAGCCGTCTTTGGTACGCCCGCAGGAAAGATTGGCGCGCAGCGGATAGACCTTGCAGCGGTCAATTTCGCGGCCCAGCGCATCGCAAAGCAGCAGCACGTCCTCCTTGCCGTTCAGCGAAAAGCTTGCGTGCAGTTCTCCTGTGCCGTCATAGGTTTTGTCTTCGCCGGAAAGCAGCACCACAAGAAAGCTCTTTGCGTCGATTGTAACAGCCGGAAACACCCATTTGTCGGTTTTGGTTTCGTTGTCGGACAGCGTAAAGCCCTGCAGCGACACGGCGGCATCCCCGGGGTTATAGAGCTCAGCCCACGCACAGAAATCGCCGTCGGCCGTCAAGAGCGTCTGGGTTTTGGAGGTGCTGTATTCGTTGAGCCGGACGGTCGTTTTCGGCGGTTCGGGCTCTGTAGTTGCGGTCACTTCCACCAAAGCTGCGGCAGAACCGTCGTTGGGTGCGCCGGGCGTCGGCGTATCAAACACCGCCGCCTTGCCGTCCGGACCGAGGCCGAAGCTCCGGTTGCGGTTCAGGCGCGGCATATGCAGCACGCTGACGAGGTGGATTTTGTCGTCAAACAACTGCAGTGATTCGCCGTCCTTGCTGATGGAAAACGGCAGATGGAACACACCGGCGGCCGGGTCGATGCGGCTCGTTTTGTCGGCAAAGAGCATCAGGTACTGCCCGGGCTCGAGCGTATAATCGGGAAAGACGAAGGCTTTGGGCTTCGAAGCGTCATCGGTCAGCGACCAGCCGGCAAGGTTCACCGCGGTATCGGTCGGGTTGCAAAGCTCGATCCAGTCACAATAGGCGCCGGTGTCGTCGGGGAAAACGCTGTCGTTGCCGCTCATCGCTTCGTTGATACAGACGGACGCGGGCGGCTCCATGGAGCAGGAAGCGCACGCAAACAGCACCAGCGCCGCCAAAAGCAGCGCGGAAAAAAGTGCCATCGTTCGTTTCATGCCGTTTCACCGTCCTGTGTTTTTCATTCTATGTTCCTTTTTGGCGTCAAATGCCGATGGCGTCGCACGCGTCCTGCGCCATGCGCTGCAGTTCGCCGGACAAATAGGCCAGCGTCATAATCTCGAGCGCATGGGTCAGCCGCTGCCGCGCGTCGGGCACGGGTTCTTCATGGTCCGCCGTAATCTGTGCAATCACCTCTTTGAGCGCATCGCGATCAAACGTATGGCGTGCGTCGGCGAGATAGAGCACCTGACAGAGCATATTGAACAGCTCGCGGTCGGGAATGATATCGTCCGCTGCGTCCTCCACGCTGCCGTTGATGTATTTCATCAGCGACACGATCGTTTCGAGCTGCAGCGAGGGTTTCAGCATATTGATCAGGATCACGCGCGCCACCTGCCGCTCCTCGTAGCGGCGGTTTTTCGGGTTGGCCACCCAGCCGCGCTTGACCCAGTTTTGGATCGTGGAGCCCTGCAGACCGGTCACCTCGCTGATTTGCGACAGCGTCAGGCCGCGCGTGACCGACAACAGCGGGGTAAGCACGGCAAAGGCGTTTTGTTCGAGCCCTTCTTCAAACGGAAGCATCGTTCCGGGAATGGTTGTCAGCATGATTCTTCCTCCTGTGTCAGTATGTCGGCAACAGCGGCGTTTGTGACCTTGAC
>CACWJV010000020.1 GCA_902761265.1 Oscillospiraceae bacterium
CTCGGCGACTGGTGTACGCCGGATCAGTACACCTGCGGCGTGCGGATCCCCGAACCGTTTGTGAACACCTACTTTTACATCCGTTCGCTGCGGCGGGTGCAAACGGTTGCGCCGCTGATCGGCAAACAGGCCGATCTGCCGCTGCTTCAGGCGCGCGAAGAAGCCGCGGTACAGGCGCTTTGCAGCCGCTATTTTGACCCGGCCACCGGCTCATTTTGCGGCGGCGTCTGCGGTGCGGACGCGTTTGCGCTCGATCTCGGGCTCGGCGACAGCCGCACAAAAGAAAACCTTGTGCAGCACTACCGCACCCTCGGCACCTTTGATACCGGCATCTTCGGCACGCCGCTGGTGGTCAAAGCGCTGTTCCGGCTCGGGCTTGCCGACGACGCGCTGCGTCTGCTCACCAACCGCGGCGACGCGTCGTTTTACAACATGATGCAGTCCGGCGCCACAACGCTGTGGGAGATGTGGCACAACGAGGAATCCTCCAACCACCCGATGTTCGGCGCCGTGGCGCAATACCTCTTCCGCTATATCCTCGGCATCCGCCAGCCGGCCGCCGGCGCAGGCTTTTCCGAAATCACCATCGACCCGGCGCCGGCACAATCGCTCGACTGGGCCGAAGGCAGCGTGGTGCTCGGCGGGCAGCGGGTGTTTGTCCGCGTGGAGCACGGCAAAGCGGTGGAAACGAAAATCACCCCGGCGCAGCAGTAACCGCACAGCCGGCGACAACGCAGATGCTGTTCCGCTGTCCGCAGACAAACGCAAGGGTATCGCCGTCAGCGGGGGACTCATTTTTCAAACGCTATTTACTTTTTCGGAAAAATGGTATATAATAGAGCAAATCCATTTGGGAGGTAACCACGATGAAAAAAACCATTCGTACCCTGATCGCCCTTTTCGCGGTCGCAGCCATCATCCTCAGCTTTGCCGCCTGCGGCAAAACGTCCGGCACCAACCCGACCGATCCGACCGCAACAGCCGAATCTGTTTCCGCGTCTGACACGAGCGCAGCTCCCGGCACCACAGCAACCGCAACGCCGGCCGACGCCGCAAGAGCCGCGCTGAGCGAAGCGATCGCGGGTGCGCGTGCATACTACGACAGCATCAAAGACAACGAAACGCTGGCCCAGGCCGCCGACGATCTCGACACCCGTCTGCAGCGCGCAGAAGCGCTTGCCGCCAGCACCGGCGCAACGGCTGACGAGCTTGCAACCGCGGCGAGCGACGTCGCTGCCGCCCTGACCGCCGCCAAAGAACAGGCAAACGCCGCCGAAAACAGCGCCGCCGAAGACGGTCAGAACCCCGTGATGAACTACGTCGGCTCCTATGAATCCGACCGCTGCTCGATCACAATTGAAGCCGACGGCGCCACCGACGCGAAGATCACCGTCCATTGGGGCTCCAGCGCAACGGAAGCGACCGTGTGGACCATGAGCGGCCGCTTCGATCCCGACACCATGCGCATCAATTACGTCAACGGCGTAAAGACCGTCATGAACTTTGAAGGAGAAGAAGAAAAAGACACCGTTATCTATGAAAACGGCGTCGGCCGCATCCAGTTCCGCAGCGACGGCAATCTCTTGTGGCAGGACGAACAGGAAATCGATACCGTGCGCGACATGGTGTTTGAATTCGTCGGCTGAAACGGATAAACCAACAGCTTCTCCCGGAATACGGCGACGTGTTCCGGGAGGCTTTTTATGCGCTTGTTGCCCCGACGCGTCAGGCTGCCGGGGAGAAAGCCTTGCAAATTGCGCCGATTTGTGCTATAGTGGGCGCAGTCAAAACCAAGGATACGTTTCGGAAACAATGATCACATGGAATTGAAAGAGGAGTTGACCGCTATGACCACCCAAAACCGCAGCAGCTATTTTTTGCCGAACGGTCTGCGCCGCTGCGGACGCTACGACACAATCTTTTACGGCGCCTATGCCGGCGCGGGCGCAACGTTTGACATGCGCGTGCGCTTTGATCTCAAGCAAAAGATCAACCTCAAAAAGCTGCAAAAGGCCGCCGACAAAGCGCTGCGCGCCTATCCCGAATTTGCCGTGCGCCCCGTGCTGCACGAAGGCCGCGTCTGCTATGAACCAAACGGCGCGCCCGTCCGGTTTGCGCCCGACGACGGCAAGCGGCTGTATTTCGGCACCGAGGACACCAACGGCTATCTGTTTGTCTTTCTCTACGGCGAACGGCATCTGGCGTTTTCCATCTTCCACAGTCAGACCGACGCCCACGGGATGATCAGCTTTCTTGTGACCGTGCTGTGGAACTATCTTGTCAGCGTCTTTCCGCCCGCGCGGCTGATCGGCACCGGGATGTTTACAAAACACGGCATCCGCGCCGACGACCGGTTGTTTTATACGATGGACGACGCCGAACGCTATGATCCGCTGACCGTGTTTGCCCGCCCGGGCGAATTGGTGCAGCCGGTCGATCTGGACCGCCTGTTTCGCTTTCCGCCGGAGGACGCGCCCAAAGACAGCGCCGCCTGCCGGTTGGTCAACCTCGAAATTTCCAACGACGCGTTTTTGCAAAAGGTCAAAGAGCTCGGAACAACCTTTGCGCCGCTGCTGTCCGCGCTGACCGCCGAAGCGGTTCGCGGCTGCTTCGACGTGGGCGACCGCGACGTGGTTGTAATCACAACCGCCGACGGCCGCCGTGTGGTGCATTCCGACACGCTGGGCAATCTTGCCTACAACGTCTATTTGCCCGTCACGCCCGCCACGGCCGCTTTGCCGCTGCGGCAGCAGTGCGAAACGCTCGCCGGTCTTTTGGCATCGCAGCGCACCGAAACGCATGTGCGCGCCACATTTCAGGATATCCTGCGCCAATGCGACGAGATCGACGCGATGGGCGAGATCGACAAGGTCAACGCCTATCTGACCGGTCCCGAAGGGCTTTCCAACGCGCTGACCGGCACCGGCACGGTCTTTTTGACCTATCCCGGCCGCATCGCCAACAACCCGATCTCCCGGCTGCTGCTCGAGGGTCTCAGCCCGGGCGTCCTCGCAGCCGAGCGCGCCGTTGACGTCTATGCCCACCGGGACAGTCTCATCATTCAGATTTCCCAAAAGGGCGACGATCTGTCGCTGGTCGAAGCTATGCGTCGCACCTTGGAGAAGCACGGCTTTGCCGTGAAAATGCAGGATCTCGGCCGCACAACGCAGAATGTATTTGATTTTGCAAAAATCAAGCGGATGTAACCCCGCAAAAACCAATCCCCGCCGCAGGAAAACCGCGACGGGGTCATTTTTTTAATTGCTTCGCGCCATACCGGCGTTGGTCGTTACAGCGTGCGGTAGTATGGACAGATGTTTTCGTAGTGCCCGTCCTTCATCCGGAAACCGCCGGGGATCGTGCCGAGCTGCCGGAACCCGAGCCGTTCATACAGATGGCGCGCGTGGACGTTGCTTTCCACAACGGCGTTGAACTGCAAAATGCGGAATCCGAGCAGCTTTCCCTGCAGCAGACAGTCCGTGACCAGCTTTTCGCCGACGTGCTTTCCGCGGGAGTCTGATCTCACAGCGTAGCTCGCGTTGCAAATATGGCCGCACCGGCCGACGTTGTTGGGGTGCAGAATGTACAGCCCGACTACCGTGCCGTCGTCGTCCGCCACACCGCAGTAGCTTTGCGCGGCAAAAAACGCGCTGCCGGTCGTTGCGTCCAAGCAGTCCTCTTGCGGAAACGCGATCCCGTCTTTGACAACCTCGTTCCAAATCTCGATCATGTCGGGCACATCCGTTTCCCGATAGGCTCTGATGATCATGGATCCTTCTCCCTTTTGAAAAAGTCAAACGGCCGTTTTGCCGAATCGTTGTCGTATCAAAGCGCCCGCGGCGCCGTTATTCTGCGCACACGCCGCATATCACGTCCGCCGCTTGCCGCAGGGTATCCATCGGGATATTCAGCGCCGGCAGCAGCCGCACTTTGTCCTTGGCGGTCAGACACAGCACGCCCTTTGCCATACACGCGGCAACGATTTGCGACGCGGGCTTTACGGTTTTGAGCCCGATCATCAGCCCCATGCCGGTCACGGTTTCAATCCCGGCGGCGCCGGAAAACGCGCTGAACAAAAACGCGCTCTTTTCGCGTACCTGCCGCAGCAGATCGTCGTCGATCCGTTCGAGGATGCTGCACGCCGCCGCGCAGCAAACCGGGTTGCCGCCGAAGGTGGAGCCGTGGTCGCCGAAGCCGAGGACGTTTTTGACCTTTTCTGCAAAAAGCGTGGCGCCCAGCGGCAGTCCGCCGGCAAGTCCCTTGGCTGTGGTCACAACGTCCGGCGTGATGCCGTACTGCATATAGGCGTAAAGGCTGCCTGTGCGGCCGTTGCCGGTCTGCACTTCGTCTACGATCAGCAGGATATCGTTTTCTTCGGTATAAGCTTTGAGCGCTTGCACAAACGCTTTGTCCAACGGTACCACGCCGCCTTCGCCCTGAATGCATTCGATCATCACCGCGGCAAGCTTGTGCGCCCCGGCGGCTGCTTTCAACGATTCCATCGTCGGGTCGATATGCACAAAACCCGGCGTGAGCGGCTGAAACAGCTCGTGGTAATGCGCCTGCCCCGTAGCGGCCAGCGTGGTCAGCGTGCGGCCGTGAAAGGAGTTGTTGAGCGTGGCGATGGTATAGCAGTCGGCGCCTTTGGTGTCCGCGGCGTATTTGCGGGCAATCTTGATGGCGCATTCATTTGCCTCCGCGCCGGAATTGGAAAAGAACACCTTTTGCATCCCGGTCTTCTGGCAAAGCAGTTCCGCGAGTCTGGCGCACGGCTCGGTGTAGTACAGGTTGGACATGTGCTGCACTTTTCCGATCTGTGCGGTGATTGCCGCCTGCCATTCGTCGTCGGCGATGCCGAACGACGTGACGCCGATGCCGCTTGTCAAATCGATATAGGCCTTGCCGTTTTCGTCATATACGGTTGAGCCTTTGCCCGCAAGAATCTCCAACGGAAACCGGTTGTAGGTGCCGGCCACATAAGCGTTGTCGCGTTCTTTTAAAGTCATGGTTCTTTCCTCCTGATCCAGGTGCCCGCGCCCTCGTTTGTCAGCAGCTCCATCAATATGGAGTGGGGGACGCGGCCGTCCATGATGACCACATTTTTGACGCCCGCGCCCAGCGCACGGATACAGCAGTCCACCTTCGGAATCATGCCGCCCGACACAATGCCCACGTCATACAGCGCCATCGCTTCTTCCACCGTCAGCTCGGGGATGAGCGTCGACGGATCGTTTTTGTCTTTCAAAATCCCGGCGATGTCCGTCATCATAATCAGCCGTTCTGCGCCCAGCGCCGCTGCGATATGCGCCGCCGCGGTGTCGCTGTTGATGTTGTAGGAGTTGCCGTGCTTGTCGCAACCGATGGTGGAGATCACGGGGATATAGCCGTTGTTCAACAGATCGAGCACCGGCTGGATTTCAATATGCGTCACTTCGCCCACAAAGCCGAGCCGTTCGTCTTTTACCTCGGCCTCGATCAGATGGCCGTCCATACCCGACAGCCCGATCGCGTTGCCGCCCTGCATTTCGAGCAGATTGACCAGCGTTTTGTTGACCTTGCCGGCCAGCACCATCTGTACAATATCCACCGTTTCGCGGTCGGTCACACGCAGACCGTCCACAAAGTCCGGCTGCTTGCCGAGCTTGTCCATCAGCTCCGAGATTTCCGGCCCGCCGCCGTGGACCAGCACGATTTTGACGCCGATCAGCCACAGCAGCACAATGTCCTCCATGACCTGCTGCTTGAGCTGTTCGTTGACCATCGCGTTGCCGCCGTATTTGACAACAACGATCTTGCCGGTATAGCGTTTGATATAGGGCAGCGCCTGGGTGAGCACCTGTGCGCGCTGCGCGTTGGAAAATTCCGTTTTCATCTTGTCACCTCATGTGCGGTAGTCGCCGTTGATGCGGACGTAGTCATACGTCAGATCGCAGCCCCACGCCGTTGCCGCGGCGGCGCCGCTGTTTAAATCAACAAGGATTTCGATCTCGTCTTCGAGCAAAATCTCTTTGGCTTTTTCTTCGGAAAAGGCGATCCCGGCGCCGTTTTTGCAAACCGCGATTTTGCCCTTTTTACTTTGGAACGCGACGTCGATTTTATTGACGTCCACCTGCGCGCCGCTGTAGCCGATGGCGCACAGCACGCGTCCCCAGTTGGCGTCCGCGCCGAACATGGCGGCTTTGAGCAGACTCGAGCAGATCACGCTTTTGGCAACGGTTTTGGCGGTTGCTTCGTCCCCGGCGCCGACGACGCTGCATTCCAGCAGCCGGGTCGCGCCCTCGCCGTCGCCCGCAATCTTGCGGCACAGCGCCACATTGACCGTGTTGAGCGCCTGCATAAACACGGCGAAATCGGCGTTTTCTTCCGTGATACACGGGTTGCCCGCCAGTCCGTTGGCGAGCACGGTGACCATATCGTTGGTCGAGGTGTCGCCGTCAATGCTGAGCATGTTAAACGTGTTTGCAATATCGCCCGACAGCGCCTGTTGCAGCATCGGCGCGCTGATCGCGGCGTCGGTTGTGATAAACACCAGCATCGTCGCCATATTCGGGTGGATCATGCCGCTGCCCTTGGCAATGCCGCCGAGACGGCAGGTTTTGCCGCCGAGGGTAAACGACACGGCCACTTCCTTCTTGACCGTGTCGGTCGTCATAATCCCGGCCGCCGCGTCGGCGCTTCCGGTGTCGCGCAGCCCTGCGGCAAGCGCCGGCATGCCTTTTGCAATCGGCGCAATCTCGAGCGGCTGCCCGATCACGCCGGTGGACGCGACCACCACGTCGTCGGGCGCGATGCCGACCGCATCGGCTGCAAGCCGGCTCATCTGTTCGGCAATCTCGATGCCGTTGGCGTTGCAGGTGTTGGCGTTGCCGGAGTTGCAAACGATCGCCTGTGCCGTGCCGTTTGCAAGATGCTGTTTCGTCACCACCAGCGGCGCACCCTTGACAAGGTTGGTCGTATAGACCGCCGCGGCTGCGGCCGGTACGTCGCTGACGATCAGCGACAGGTCTTTTTTCTCTTTGTTTTTGCGGATTCCGCAATGGATTCCGTTGGCTTTGTAGCCCTTTGCGGCGCACACGCCGCCGTCGATCCAAGTGATCATGTTGTTCACCTCATACCATCAGCCCGGCGGTTTCCTGTGCGCCAAGCAGCAGATTCATATTTTGAATGGCAGCGCCCGACGCGCCTTTGCCGAGATTGTCAAACCGCGCCACCAGCGTCATACGGCTGTCGTTGCCGAAAACGCCGATTTGCATCGTGTCTTTGCCGGCGAGCGCCGCGGCGGACAAAAAGCCGCCTTCGTCCGCGGACGCGACAAACACCAGTCCGGTCCGGTAGTAGCTGCGGTAAAGGTCTTCGATCTCTTGTCTCGCGGCGGTACAATCCGCGCCGAACAGCGGCACCGTGACCTCCATCCCGGCGTAATAGGGCGCAACGACCGGACAAAACACCGGCGGCGTTTCCAGTCCGCACAGCTTTTGCATTTCGGGCAGATGCTTGTGCGTTTGCGCAAGGCCGTACATACGCGGGGCGCTCAGCAGGGGATCGGTTGTGCTTTCGTAGTCTGCGATCATCGCTTTGCCGCCGCCGGAAAACCCTGTCAGCGAAAAGCACGTCAGCTTTGCGTCCTTTCGCAGCATACCCAGTTCCACCAGCGGCGCCGTCAGTGCGATAAAACCGCTGGCGTGGCAGCCGGGATTGGCGATGCGCTTGGAGCGCCGGATCTTGTCGCGCTGTCCGGAAAGCTCCGGAAACCCGTAGACCCACCCGGGCGACACCCGGTGCGCCGTGGAGGTGTCGATCACAGCGGTTGTGCTGTTTGCAATCATAGCGGCCGCCTCCTGCGCCGCCGCGTCGGGCAGACACAAAAAGACGATGTCGGCGTCGTTCAGCAGCTCTTTGCGCGCGTCCCGGTCCTTGCGGCGGTCCGCGTCGATTGTCAGCAGCTCGATGTCCGTGCGGCTTTGCAGCCGGTCGGCAATGCGCAGCCCGGTGGTGCCGGCGCTGCCGTCAATAAATACGCGTGGCATGGCAATCCCTCCGCTTGTTTGTATAAAATGAAAAAATATGCTATGATTATACAGATGAAAGCAGGATTTGTCAAGTGATTTTGTAAAAGTATTCATTAATTTGTGAAATAATATACAGCGCGCAATGAAACCGGCAACGGGCGCGGCGCGCGGAAACGAAATCCGCGGTTCACGCCCTGTCAACTGCATTTCACGCCAAGGCGCTTGCAATTATGATTCGAGCATGCTATACTGAGCACAACGAAGACGCTTCATTTCAAAAGGGAGGTTACTTCCATGAAAGCATTCTGGGCAAAAATCACAGCATGGTTTATGGCAATTCTCGCTTTTTTCACCGGCCTGTTTTCCGGCGGCAGCAAACCGCCAGCCGATCCGATCCCAGAACCGACGACAACGATGGAACAGCCAACACAGGAGGACACGACACAGATGGAACAAACAGAAATCAGATACGGCGTGCCTGCGCCGGCAGTGGGCGACAGCGGCATCGTCTGTGAAAGTGCGAGCGGCACCGTAATCGGCAGATATGAACATACCGCGCAAAGTGACTTTGCCGCATACACCGCGGCGCTGCGCAGCGCGGGATATCAGATCTACGATGAAAACGAGATCGACGCAAACCGTTTCGCCACATTTTACAAGGGCGACACAGCCGTGTATGCGGCTTGGTTCTCCCGTACCGGTTCGCTGCGTGTGATTGCCGAGCCGAAGGGAACGCTGCCGCCGCTGACCGACACGACCGCAGGCGCCTTCGACACACTGCTCACCGGTATGAAAGGGGAGACGGTGATTGCGGCGGAGGGGATGGGCTACATCATCCGCCTTTGCGACGGCAGCTTTCTGATCATCGACGGCGGCATGGGCGACCCGGACCGGGTGGATGCAGACAAGCTGATGGACATTTTGCTTTCGCAAAAGCCGGCGGGGGCGGAAAAGCCCGTGATCGCCGCCTGGATCTTTACCCATCTGCACGGCGATCATATCGGGGTGTTCAACTGCTTTTCGCTGGCGCATCACGACGACGTTGTGCTCGAACGGCTGTATTTCAACTTCCCGAAGCAGGAGGAAACCGCAGCTTCCGATTCTCCCTATATGCTGGACGACAGCATCTACCGCTACACGCAGTTTCAAAAGAATCTTGCCGATTTTTACGCCGACGTGCCGGTTGTAAAACCGCACAGCGGCAGCCGCTTTGCCGTGCGCAACGCGTCGTTTGAAGTGCTTTACGCCTATGACGATCTGTATCCCGAGACCATTTTGAACGGCGGCATGAACGAAAGCTCGCTGCTGCTGAAAATGACCGTTGACAACCAGTCGATTCTTTGGACGGGCGATTTCGCCTTCCACGCGACCGACCTTGTGCTGCGCGAATACGAAAGTGCGCTGCAATCGGATATTCTGCAGTTGGCGCACCACGGCATGAACGGCACCGTTCCGCTTTACCGGGCGGTCAATCCGACCTATACGCTGCTGCCGGTTTGGGAAGGCGGATTGTCCTTTGTCTTGCAGAAACCGCAGAATCAATGGCTGCAAGACAGCGAAAAGATGCGGCAGATGATCGCAACCTGCTGCGGCACATGGACAATCAAACTGCCGTACCATCCCGCGCCGGGGTCGTTTGAACGGATTCCGACGGAAGACACCGTTTATCCGACCTATCCGGATTTGTTGGGAGGTTAAATCTATGAAAGCATTTTGGGCAAAAATCACAGCCTGGTTTATGGCAATCATTGCCTTTTTCACCGGGCTTTTCAGCGCCGGAAACCAACCACCCGAAGAACCGAAACCGGAAACTACCTCGGAGGTGATTGTTATGCCAACCGAACCGACCAGCAACCCCGCAACCGAACCGGCGGTGCCTGCCGTTTTGCCGCAGATCGTAACGACCACAGACGTCTTTGAAACCGGCTACGACGCAATTACAACCATCGACCGGCTGGCAGGGCTGGGGTATGAGGGCATCGACATGGGCTTTGACTACTGGACGTTCAGCGGCTCGCCGTTCGGCGCCGACGATTATCTCGGCTGGGCGCAAAGCCTGCGAACCCATGCCGATGCCGTCGGCATCCCCTATACCCATGCGCACGCGCCGGCGGATGCCGGCAACGCCTATTGGCTGGAGCGTTCGATTCGCGCGTCACAGGTTATCGGCGCGCGCTATTGTGTGGTGCATCCGGTCTATACAAAGGACGGCAGCACGATCACCGACAAAGATACGTTTGTCGAGCTGAACGCCGACCTGATCCGCAAAATGCTGCCGCTGGCAGAGGCATGCGGTGTGGTGCTGCTTTCCGAAAACATCCTGTGGGGCGCTTCCGCCGATCCGCGCATCATTGCCGATCTGGTCAAGACGGTGGATTCGCCGTTCTTCGGCTGGTGCTTCGACACCGGCCACGCCCATTGCAAAGGCTTCGGGCCCCAGATATTGACGGAATGTTCGGTTGTGCCGCTGTCGGTGCATATCCAGGACAGCGTGGGCGGCGACGACCATCTGATCCCCGGCGACGGCAACATCGACTGGGACGCGTTTACCCGGACGCTGCACACGGTCGGCTATACCGGCGACTGTGTGCTGGAGGCGCATCACCAGAGCTTGTATGCGGCGGACAGTGAACGCGACCCGATCCTCGCGCGGCTGCTGGAACAGGGCAAAACGCTGCAGCAGGCGATGGCGTACAGCGCCTGAGCATTTGAAAAACCGGGAACCATCCGCCCCAAAATCGGTCCGATGGCCCTTCCTTAACGGTATCCGACCGATCACACGAAACGCTGTCCCGCGAAAGGAGCACATTTATGCAAATTGAACCCTATCCGCGTACCTATCTTGAAAACCAGCATCTGCTCGGGGAACACCGTCTGCCGCCGCGGTCGCTGCTGTTGCCGGCGCAACGGCGCGGGGTGACAAACAAAAACTTTACCGATTCCGACCGTGTGCAGCTTCTCAGCGGCAACTGGAAGTTTTGCTATCTGCAAACAGACACCGACGCGCCCTTCTTTTTGCCGGAGAAAGGCGACGACGGCTGGGATACACTGCCGGTGCCGTCGATGTGGCAGTTTCACGGCTACGGGAGCTGCTATTATCCGAACGTGCGCTACTGCTTCCCGTACGATCCGCCGTATATCCACCGCAGCAACCCGGTCGGGTTGTATCGCACGCACTTTACCGCGACGAAACACGCGCGCACGGTTTTGCGTTTTCTCGGTGTGGACAACGCGTATTTCGTTTGGCTCAACGGGCAGTACGTCGGCTTTTCCAAAGGCAGCCGCGTGCCGGCGGAGTTTGACGTAACGGCCGCTTTGCGCGACGGAGACAATCTGCTGGCTGTCAAGGTCTATACGTTTTCGGATGCGTCCTATCTTGAAAACCAGGATATGCTGATGGCAAGCGGTATTTTCCGCGACGTGCTGCTGATCCATACCGGTGAAACCGCGCTGTGGGACGAAACGATTTTGCCCGCGCGGGAGGGCTTCCGGGTAAAAACCCGCTGCACCACAGGCGACGCGCCGGCAACGATCCGTTTGACGCTTTGCGATGCGAACGGTAACGTATGCGCCGAAAGCGAGCAGCCGGCCGCCGAAACGGGCGAAGCGTTTTTGCCGTTGGAACACGCCGTTTTGTGGAACGCGGAGGAGCCGTATCTCTATACGCTGTATACCGAGCTGTTGGAAAACGGCGCCGTTACGGAGATCCATACAAAAAAATGCGGCATCGCCAAAAGCGAGATCGACGGCTGCCGTCTTTTGATGAACGGCACCCCCATCACGCTCAAGGGCGTCAACCGCCACGAAAACAACGCCCGCTCCGGCCGCGCAATCACCGCTGCGCAAATCGACGCGGAGCTGCGCGATATCAAGGCCCACAACCTCAACGCCATCCGTGCGTCGCATTACACAAACCATCCGCTGTTTTATGAATTGTGTTCGGAATACGGCATCTATGTGATGGACGAAGCGGACGCCGAAACCCACGGCGCGGAATGTACCGGTGATCAGGGTGCGCTCAACAAGGACGAAAGCTGGTTCGACGCGTTCTTTGACCGCGTGTCGCGGATGTATGCGATCAACAAAAACGAAACGTGTATCAATATCTGGTCGCTCGGCAACGAGTGCGGCGACGGACAAAACGCCGACAAATGTGTGCAGTGGTTGAAAACGCAGGACGCGCAAAAGCCGATCAAGGACAACAACGCGCCCGGGGTCGGCGACGGCTGCTTCAATATGACCGGCTATATGCCGATGCAGACGCTTTGGGATTCCGACCCGGCAAAAGGACCGCTGCTGCTGGTGGAATATGCCCACGCGATGGGCAACAGCCCGGGCGGCCTCGAGGATATCTGGAACTGGATCTATGAACACGAGCACTGCTGCGGCGGCTACGTTTGGGAATTCAAAAGCCACGGCTTTTATTCGGAAGGCAAAAACGGCCGTCCGCGCTATCTTTACGGCGGCGATTTCCCCGACCGCTACCATTGGTCAAACTTTTCGCTCGACGGCTACCACACCAGCGACGGCACGCCGAAGCCGTCGTGGGCGGAGCTCGGAGAGGTTTCGGCGCCGGTCTATGTCCGTTGGGAGAAAGACGGCGTCTCGATCAAAAACACCTATGATTTCAAATCGCTCGACGGCGTGACGCTGCGCTGGTCGGTGTGTGCCGACGGTGTGCCGGTGCGCACGGGCGAAGTGTCGATGGACGGCCTTGCCGCGCGGCAGTGGAAAACGGTTGCGCTGCCGCTCGATCCCGAGGGGCTGCAGGGACTTGTTACCGCGGACTGCGTCTTTGCGGACGGCACGCGCGTGCTGGCGCATAAGCAAACGATTCTGGCGGATCTGCCGCAGGAAAAACGAAAGACGCCGCCCTTTGCCCATACTGTCAGCGAGACCGCAAACGCCGTCACCGTACAGGGCGATGCGTTTGCCGTAACGATTCGCGACGGGCTGCTCGCAAAGATTGAAACGGGCGGCAAAACGCTGCTCAACGCGCCCGTGCGCCTTTGCTGCCACCGGGCGGCGACCGACAACGACGGCGCGATCTTTCCGCCGAACCACAAAGCCGAGTGGAACGAAAAGCTGGTGCATACCATGCGCTTCGGCTGCCACCGCGTGACGGTCAGCGACGCGCCCGACGCCGTGACCGTGACGGCTGTGGGCAAATTTTTGCCATACAGCCATTTCTGGGGCTTCGATACGACCCTTGTTTACCGGATCACCGCGGGCGGACAGGTGGAGATAGAAACGGATCTGCAGCCCTACGGCAGCGGGCAGCCCGAGGTGCTGGCGCGCGTCGGCATGGTGCTCGAACTGGACGGCAGCTTTTCGCACTGCCGCTGGCTCGGCCGCGGCCCGGACGAAAACTATGCCGACTGCAAGGCGCATACCCCGGTCGGCGTCTATGAAGCGGACGTCGAAAAGATGCATTTTTGCTACGATGTGCCGCAGGAGACCGGCAACCACGAGGACTGCCGGCGTGTGGCCGTGTCCGGCAAAAACGGCACGCTGACCGCGAAGGGCGCGTTTTCGTTTTCGTTCCACAATTTTACGCTCGAAAATCTGACCGAAGCGCGCCATTGCGACGAGCTGGAACCGAGCGGGCAACACTACCTTTATATCGACCACCGCCAGCGCGGCCTCGGCTCGCATTCCTGCGGCCCGGAGCCGGAGCAGCCATACGAACTGCCGTTCGGCAGTTTTCATTGGTCGTTTGTCCTGCAGGCGGAATGACAGCAAAGAAAAAGGCATCTGCTGAAAAGCAGGTGCCTAGTTTTATATGCGCCGCGTTTTCGGCCGCGTCATTCCGCCCGGAAACAGCGCAGCCCGGCGCCTTGTCCGTAATGCGTGCCGTCGCGGTCAAACAGGACGGTCCAGTTTTCTTCGGTGATCCCGCTCACCATAAAATAATCCCAGCTTTGGGGAATGATCGGATCCGCTGACAACACGCCGTTTTCAAACCGGATGCCGAGCAACCCGGACAGCACAAGGTCGCAGAATGTGGAGTGGTTGTAATCCTTGCCCCGTTCGCGAATGCCGCTCTTCTGTTCGTATGCAAGGCTGATCAATTTGTCGCGGCAATGCCAGCGGCCGGTGAACGGATCCATATTCTCGTCGATCCAGCAGCGCGTTTTGCCTTCAGCGTCCGTAATACGGTGAGACAGCGCATATTGGCGAAGCAACTGATAATACGCGTCGTTGGAAACTGGCGAATCTGTGCCGCGGTCGCGGATCAGGTTTGCCGTCGCTGTCAGCGTCTGTGCGGTGGCAAACGGCCAGACGTAACCGTTCCACAGGCAGCAGTGCTCGTTCTCAAACAAAAACCGCGGGTGGCGCTGCTCCGCCGTTGTCAGCCCGAAGGGCGCCGCAAAGCCGTTTGGATCGGTCAATTGCAAAAACGCGTCGTCCTTGTCGCTGTCGGCAAGATGGAAATACCAGGGAAGATATCCGATCTGCTCGCGTACGGTATGGTCGTTTGGCACAGGCGGACGCGTTTTCCAATCGGCGGGATCGTCGCTTTCGCAGGGGATCGTGCGGTAAAAATCGCCGTCCCACAACAGCCGGTTCATCCGTTCCAAAATCCGCTCGCCGCGTGCCCGGTAGGCGCGCGAAAGCGCGTCGTCACCGACTTTGGCCGCCATACGGGAAATTGCAAACGCGTCGCCGCACAGATAGCTGTTGAGCGTCGGGCGGATGCCGGAGCCGCTGATGGAAAACTCCATCCCGTCGTTGTTGTCGTTTGACCAGTACAGACCGCACGGGCGCAGACTGATGCGTTCCCACTCCCGAAACAGGCGGTCGAGTTTCAGCAGCGCTTCTTTCATACGCGCCGTGTCGGGGTGCAGCGCAAAGTACGCCTCCACCGCGGACGCGAACCACATGCTGTAGCTTGTGGCGTTGCCGTGTCCGTCCAGCCAAAAGCAGATATATTCCCAAAGCCGCCGGGGCGCGTCGGCCAGCCAGCGCGCTTCGGTCAGTTGGTGCCCCACCGGGCAGTTGATCGTGTTAAACGGTCCGGCCCAGCCGACCGGCGGCAAAAACTCCGTCATCACATGCCCGTGCGGAGTTTGTTTCCAATGCTTGCGCAGCGTCCACCAGCGGAAACAATAGGTCGTTTCCAGTTCCTTATCCGGACAGTCCAGCAGCGGCGCATTTTGCGCAAGATAGGCAAAGGCGTCCGCGTTCGGGATTTCCTGCCTATAGAGCTCTTCGTCGCCGGCGTTGAACGTCTCCACATAAGCGCGAAGCTTTTCTTTCAAATCGACAGTCATGGGCATGCTCCTTTATTCAAAGTCGTCTTTTGTGAAATCGCCGTG
>CACWJV010000021.1 GCA_902761265.1 Oscillospiraceae bacterium
CAAAAACTTGTAGCACAGCGCCGCAAGCACACCGCCGACCAGCGGACCGACAATGAACACCCACAGGCTCGAAAGCGCTTCGCCGCCGACAAAGATCGCCGGGCCGAAGGAACGCGCCGGGTTCACGGACGTGCCGGTGAAGTGGATGCCGAGGATGTGGACAAGGGTCAGCGACAGACCGATCACGATGCCTGCCACGGAGCTGTTTTCAATCTTGCTGGTCACACCGAGGATCGCGATCACAAAGATGAAGGTCAAAACGATTTCGATAAGCAGCGACGCGACGATTTTGCCGTCATACAGTCCGTTGGTGCCAAGACCGCTGTCCGGGCCGAGGAGACCTCTGAGCGCGAGTGCGCCGAGGGTTGCGCCGGCAAACTGGGCGATGACATAGCCGAAGAAATCAGCTACGCTCATTTTGCCGCTGACCAGCATAGCGATGGACACTGCCGGGTTGATATGGCAGCCGGAGACGTTGCCGATGGAATACGCCATCGCAACGATAACCAGACCGAAGGCGGCAGCCGTCAGGAAATAGGCAGCGTTGGGTTCCGCGGAACAGCCGAGCGCGGCAGCGGTGCCGCAGGCGACGAAGACCAGCACAAACGTGCCGATGCATTCCGCAACATACTTTTTCAAAGCTTGCATAAGAGTTCCTCCTTGTAAAGGTTTTTATTGCAAAACGCAAAAGCGCTTTGTAAACGAAGTTATTTGCCGAGCATAAGCATGCCGAGCGTGATGAGAAATTCACCCAAGATATAGGTGAGCATGATCGTGAAATGCTTTTTAAAGACGATCGGCTTTTCATAAAACTTGTTGAGATACAGCGAGCAGTCGGAAATATAGAACAGTACCGCGCCGCAATACGCCACAGCCGAGCCCGCGCAGGGGTTGCACAATAGCTGCATCAATGCGAAGACGTTCATCGTCGCGTTCGCCAGCAGATACAAAAACATCGGCACAAACATGGGCTTGGGCGTTTTGCCGCGCAGCATCCATAGGATGGCCGCTGTCACAGCGATATAAACCGCCGCGGCCGGAATTGCCACCGCCCAGTTGACGGCGGAAAACGTGACCTGCCCGGCATAAAGCAAAACGAAGCACACGTGCGCCGCCAGAAAGCTGATGCCGCCGGCGGTGAACCAGCCGTTGCCTTTGCCGATCAAAAGCACGTCGCCCAGCCAGCTTGTCAAAAGCGCCGCAATCAGCAGCGGGGTATAGGCGGTTGTCTGTACCAGATAGTACCCGAGGATGCACAGCAGCAGCGCCCATTTGGTAAACGGACGTTTTTTCGTGTCGTCTTTCCATGAATGATAGAGGTGGACAACCGAGAAACCAAGCAGGAGAATCAAAAAAACATACTGCATACTGCACGCCTCCTTACAGCAAAAGTGTAGCACAATTTTGCCCGATTGTCAATGCGGAAATAGGGCAAAGGGGCGCGAGACAGTGCTCGGCGGGGGAGAACGATCCGCCGCGAAGCGCGACACTACAAACTTACACTCTATAAAAAACGAAGCAGCGCCGTAGAAACATCTGCGGTGCTGCCTTTTGTGTTGAAAATAGCTTGATATTTGACAGTCAGTGTAAATCAATGGCTTTGCTGCCTTTGTTTTCTTGCCATAGATTTAATGTGCTTTCTGTGGCAAAGAATAGAAAGAAGATCACGGCATATAAGTAGGCGGTTGTTTTGTTGGAAAAGAGAATAAAGAATACGAGTAGTTCAACAAGCATGATGCAGGGAAGAAGCAATCTTTTCCAATGTTTTTGAACTTGCAGATGCTGGCTGAAGAAAAAGTGCAAAGGCAGGCAAATGCCACATACGAAAGGAAGCGGGATAAAATATAACCATATAGGCTCCGGGATAAGTTGCTGTATTTTCTGTTGATATACATAATCCCTCAACACTTGATACAGAAATGGGAAAGCAATCAGAATAATAGAAAGTAACAAATAGATAATATGTTTACTCTTTTTCTTCTGTGCCGAACACAAGAATACTCACCTCTATTCTTAAATAGTAAAATCTGTAACTCTAACGTTGGCATTTATAATTAACGACCATGTATGCGTTGATGAACCAACTCGTTTCATGGTAAATGTACAACTGCATCCAATTAATGCGGCTGCATCATCAAAAACATATACCCAGGTACTTGGTGCGTTATATGACCACGAAGTCATACTGGGATTTCTCTCTTTTCTTTGTGTTACAAGTTGATTATTGCTAACTGAGCGTCCATTACAAGCATAAATCACGTTTTGTGAAACTAATTGTACAGTTGGATCAGAAACGGTTGCACCACCGGAACATTTTATTAGTTTTAATGCAGATTTAGCGTTATAAGTTTTTTGGCTGTAAGTTGAACGAACCCATCCGAGCATAGAAATTGCGCTGTCATGCTCAGAATTTTCGACAATGCCGCCAGGAGAGGAAGATGGATTATTGGATTGTAGTCTAATGCTTAACTCTCCAGATTTTATCTTTTCTACAATTTCTGAGGTCGATGAGTCAAGACTAGGAACGACAGTAATTTCATTCACAACAAATCTATCTGCTTTTTCTCTTTCAATTTTAGTGATTAGGACTTGTTCATTTTTAATTTCAATGGTTGAATTTTTGCATAAATCGTTTTTTTCTGCAGATCTCCAAATTTCTTTTTGCTCAGCAAAGACAAAAACTGGCAAAGAGATAATTAGCCATACAGATAAAAACAGTGAGATCATTTTCTTCATTATTATACCGTCCTTTCTTTACCGCGCTGTTTTAACGCGGTGAATAAAACAAGAAAAGTTGGCGGCCACCATCTACACTATAACACACCGTTAAGCTTTTGTCAAGAGTTACTTTGCAATAAAAAGTATTGATATTGCAAATTGTTTTTGATATGATATTTTCGGCAGGTGATGTTATGGCACAGGCACAAGATAATTTTAAACGCGGTACAGCGGAAATGCTCGTGCTGTACTTGCTGGAGCAAGAGGATATGTACGCATATCAAATTGTAAACGAGCTGAACCGGCGCAGCGGCGGATGCTATCGACTGTTGGAGGGGTCGCTTTCCATGATCCTTATGCGGATGGAGGAAGCCGGGCTGATTACCGGTCGTACCGAACTGGTTGGCAAACGCAGAACCAGGCGGTATTATACCATAATGCCCTTGGGCAGGGAAAAACTGTCGTCCCTGATGCATGATTATCAGGAAATGATTTTTGGCATTCAAAGCATCATCGACTTTCAAAAGGAGGAGACAGAATGACGAAAGCAGGATTTGACTATCTGAAAGAGGTGGAACAACAGCTTTGCGGCAAAAAAGCGCAAAAGAAAGCCTATCTCAAAACGCTGTCTGCCGATGTTGCCGAACGATTGGAGGAAGAGCCGAATTTGGATTGCGCCGCGCTCGCTTTGGCGTTTGGCTCACCGGAAGAACTGGCGACGGAATTTATGGAGACGCTGGACACAAAAGATGTTAAAAAAGCGTTTAATTGGAAAAAGATCGTGCTGATCGGTGTGATTGCGATTGTTGTGATTTGGTTGATTGGCGTTTCGATTGCATTGTTCGATGGGCATGCAAGTGTAAACGGAAATTATCTTGAACACATAGGCGATGAAGAAATTACATTCTTTTTACCGGAGGAAACAACATGAAAAAGGGTATTATCGGCATACTACTTGGACTTATTATTTTTACAGGTTGCTTGAATTTTGCTTATGCGGAAAGCACAAATATCCAGACTGTAGAATATTATGAGGATGGTAGTTATCTGATTACAACACTGACGCAGAATAATATAGTCGGAATTGGCTTGTTATCAACAAGATCATCAAAAACCGAAACAAAAAAAGGTCATTATTATGACTCTAATGGAGCAATTGTATGGACTGCATCTATAACGGCATCATTTACATTTAATGGAACTACCGCAAGTTGCACAACTGTTTCAAAATCAAAAACTATCTATAATAATTCATGGAAATGTACGTCATCAAGCTGCTATAAAAGCGGTGCAACTGCAACGGGTGATTTCACCTTTAAGCATTATGTTCTCGGCATTCCAAACAAAACCATCAACCGCACCCTCACCCTAACTTGTGACAAAAACGGCAACATTACCTAAATTACTTTATCAAAAAACAGCACCCGCCTTTCGTTGGCGGGTGTTCGTTTGTTACCGTTTCCTCTCGCGGTGGCGCGCTTTAGGTTTGCAGCAACCTGCCTCGCGTCCCTCGTCCCTTTGCCCTTGGCTCTTGGCCCTAACAAAAAAGCGCCCCTGGGGTGTCCTGCGCAAGGAAGTGTCGGTTTTTGAAGGCAAATTTTCTGAAATGCTGCGCCGACAATCCTTGACAGTCGTCAGACTGCCTACGGCTTGCGGCTTTGCCTTTGCAAAAAATTTGCACTTCAAAAACTGCAAGGCACCTGCAAAGCAGACTATTTTTCGCGAGAACAAGGCAAAAAAATGAGCAAGGCTGACGCCTTGCTCATTTTTTTAACACAGTTATTCGCGGAAAAGAGACGCTTTGCGGGCGGCACATCCTTACGCAGGGCACCCCTTCGGCGCCTTTTTTGTTATACGCGGTGTCCTTCCGTGATGCGGATCTTGCCGACCACGGGGGCTTTGATCTCGCCCACAAAGGTGTCCTCTTCAAACGTGAACGCGCCGGTCAGCTTGCGGCCGGGGAGCACGGAGATGGTGCCTTCGCCGGAGATGGTCTTGCCGTCTGCCTCTTCCTTGAGGTTCATAAACTTAATCTTTGCGCTTTTGAGTGCGCCGGGCAGTGCCACGTCGATTTTGTATTCGCCGTTTTCGTCCTCTGCGATGGTGAATTTCACTTCGCCGCGCGCAAGACGTACGTTGATTTTGCCGGCCCAGTTGCCGATACCAATTTTAGCCATAGTAATTGCCTCCTGTTATGCTTTGTGCTGAATGCCGATGTCGTAGCCCTTGTCGAGCGCGGCAAGGTTCATTTGCAGAATTTCGGGCGCTTTGCTGCCGAATTTGAGCTCGAGCGATTTTTGGAACGCTTCCTTCGAAACGATGCCGGTCGCGCCGATCAGAATCCCCAAAAGGATAATGTTCGCCGCGCGGGGATTGCCGAGCTCGAGCGCAAGGTCGTCCACGTTTGCGCTGATGACGGTGATGTTGTCGCGCTGCTGCGGGTTTGTCACAAGGCTCGCGTTGCAAAGCAGCACGCCGTCGGGCTTGAGATCCTCTTCAAACTTGTTATACGCAAGGTTGTTCATGACGATCAGATTGTCGCACCGCAGCGGCAGCGGAGAGATGATCGGCTCGTCCGAGATCACGACGGTGCATTTCGCGCTGCCGCCGCGCTGTTCGGGGCCGTATTCGGGAAGGTACGTCGCGTGCTTGCCCATCATGATCGCTGTCTGGGCAAGGGTGATGCCGGCGCTCATAATGCCCTGGCCGCCGGAGCCGGAAAATACAAAAGATGTTTTCATCGCCGACCCTCCTTATTCCGTCTTGTCTTTATACACACCCGGCTTGAAATACGGGATCGTGTTGGTGTTCATGTAATCGAGCGTCTGCAGCGGCGTCATATGCCAGTTGGTCGGGCAGTTGGTCAGCAGTTCGACAAACGTGAAGCCCTTGCCGTCAAGCTGCGCCTGAAACGCTTTTTTGATTCCGGCCTTTGCGTCGCGTACGCCCTTGGGGCTGTTGAGCGCAAAGCGCGCCACATAGACCGGCGCTTCGAGCGAGGAGATGAGTTCGCACATCTTCATCGGATAGCCCGTGGTCTGCGGATCGCGGCCGTAGATGCTGGTGGTCGTTTTTTGGCCGATCAGCGTCGTCGGCGCCATCTGGCCGCCGGTCATGCCGTAGGTCTGGTTGTTGGCAAAGATGACTGTGAAGTTTTCGCCCCGGTTGGCGGCGGACATAATCTCCGACAGACCGATCGCGGCAAGGTCGCCGTCGCCTTGATAGGCGAAGACCAACCGTTCGGGATTCGTGCGTTTCACGCCGGTTGCCGCGGCGGGGGCGCGGCCGTGGGCGACGGAAAGGTTGTCGCCGCACCAGTACAGCAGATTCAGCGCGGAGCAGCCGACGGAGATGACGTTGAGCGAATTGTCGCCCTGACCGAGCTCATCGAGCACGTCGGACACCAGCCGGGTCGCCAGCGCGTGCAGACAGCCGGGGCAGTAGCCGCTGGGAGACTCCGCAATCATGGAAGAACGCTTATATTCAGCCATTGTCGACACCTCCTGTAACGATTTCTTTGATCGCGTCATACACGCCCTCGTCGTCCAGCAGACAGCCGCCGCTGCGGCCGTATTCGTGGATCGGGCAGCGCTCCATCACCTGCAGGGCGATGTCGTCGCGCATTTGGGCGGGAACGGTCATTTCGATATCGATGATGCCCTTGACGCGGTTATAATCGAGATCGTGGATTACTTTTTTGGGGAACGGGAACAGCGTGATCGGACGGATCATGCCGACCTTGAAGCCTTCTTTGCGCAGCTCCATGATCGCTTCCTTCGCAACACGCGACGCAATCCCGTAGGCAACGACGACATATTCGGCGTCGTCGAGCAGGAAGGTTTCGACTTTGACGTCCTCTTCCTCCCACGCTTTATACATTTCGCCGGCCATCGCGTTGATGCCTTCGAGAATGGGCTCGGTATAGATCGGGGTGATGTTGCCCTGGTAGTCGCGGCCGTTGCGGCGCGTCAGGCTCCATTCGGGCAAATCTTCGTCGGACAATTCCTTCATCGGCGGAAGCTCCACTTCCTCCATGATGTTGCCGAGACATCCGTCCATCAAAACCAGCACCGGGTTGCGGTCGCGTTCGGCATAGTCCCATGCCTGATAGACAAGATCCACCGCTTCCTGCGCGGAGTTCGGCGCAAAGACCATCGCGTGGAAACCGCCGTGGCCGAGCGCTTTGGTGGCTTGCAGATAGTCGGACTGGGCCGGCTGGATCGAACCGAGACCGGGACCGCCGCGGCTGATATTGACGATCAGCGCGGGCAGCATGGCGGCGGCAAGATAGGAGATGCCCTCCGCTTTGAGGCTGATGCCCGGGCCGGACGAACTCGTCATCGCGCGGGTACCCATAGCGGATGCGCCGTAGACCATATTGATTGAGGCGATCTCACTTTCCCCCTGCACATAGGCGCCGCCCACCTCGGGCAGCCGCCACGAAAGGTATTCGGGAATTTCGTTTTGCGGTGTGATGGGATAACCGGCAAAGAAACGGCAGCCGGCGCGTACAGCGGCTTCGGCAATGGCTTCGTTGCCCTTCATGAATTTCTTTTCGCTCATGCCTTGCTGCCTCCTTCCGTCACTTCGATCGCGCCCTCCGGACACATGGTGGCGCAGATGGCGCAGGTGATGCACTTCTCCGCGTCAGTCATCACGGGATAGAATTGTCCGCGGCGGTTGCGCACAGAACCGATTTCCAAAATCTTTTTCGGACAGAACTTGACGCAATAGCCGCAATTCTTGCAAAGATTCTCGTTGATCTGAACCATCTAGAACAACAGCTCCTTTCTGTTAAATCACATGGAACGAAAGTTCCTTGCGACTTTCAATGCCTAATTTATTAAAGATGTGGCGCAAATGTGCGCGCACACTGTTTACGGTGATGCCGAGGAAATCGGCGATTTCCTGGTTGGTCATGCCGTTTTTGGCAAGCTTTGCCACATTGTATTCGATCGAGGTGAGCGAATCCGTGATCGTGTCACCCGTCAGCTCGTTGTGGACAAAGACCCAGTGCTTGTGATAGCTGACCGCCAATTCCTGAATGCGCTTGTATGCCGCCGGCTCCTCATAGCGCAGACATTTTTCCAGCATCCCGAACAGCATCCGCCGGTGCTCGGCAAAGGGCATCAGCAGTCCGTCGGGTTTTGCTTTTTCCCACGCGTGGCGGAAATAGTATTCCGCCTTGTCCCACGCTGCGCGCAGCATATAGCCGGTGGAGATGAGCAGACACAGATCGATTTCGGCGATCGGATAGTCGCGTCCCGAAAGAATCAGCGCTCCCTCCGCCATTCCGATGGCGCGGCCGATATCGCCGATCTCCATCAGATAGTGGGCATAGGCGTAAAACGCCATAGGTTTGAGCGCATCCGGTACGGAAAACGCGTCGACGCCGAACTGGGGAAAATGGATGTCCGGGACGTTGTGGATCAAAATGTTAACGTAAAGCAAATAGTATTCCGTCATGGCTCGCAGCGGATCGTCCTGGGGCAAAATGCCGCGCAACAGCTTGACGCTGCGGTAGTTGTCCAACAGGGTGTGGACGTTGCCGTCTGCCAGCGCGCAGATCGACCGGCACAAAAGCGACGCGATCGACCCGGAAAAATCCTCCGTGTCCGACAGCGCCTGAAACTGCTCCGACGCTTCGCGGATTTCGCCGCGGTAATACAGCAGCTCCGCCTCGCCGATCCGGCGGCGGATATCATCCGGTTGGGCGGCGCAAAACGGCGCGGCTTCACCGGGCAAAAAGTGGCCGGTGGTCAGCACGAGCGGATTCAGCGATGCCGCTGCGTCGCGCCCGATCAAAGGTTTCGGTTCCATAGGGCTGACAGCTCCTTATCTGAAACAGAAATTTTGAATATATACGATATAATACCACAGTTTTCACAGATTTGCAATCGTCTTTCAAAAGAAATTTATGGACGAGGGTGCAATCGTCCATAAAAGGCGGATTTGGGACGATGAAAAATGAACGCGGGGCTGATACAATAAATTTAATCGTTTTTAATTTCAAACGAAGTATAACAAAAAGAATCAACAAATGAGGTGTTTCCATGGTTGAACCCCGTGACATGAGCTGTTACGACTATTACAAAGCCTGTACCGACGAATACGGAACCTACTACTGCCAGCAGCATTTCGGCAAATGGTTCCTCAACACAGAGATTATTGCGGATATGGACGCACTGGCCGCCTATATGCGGATTGAACTCGGTTTGCAGCCGGGCGACGTATATTCCGTGTTTATGCCGACGACCGTGCAAAGCATCGTCGCGTTTTACGCGCTGAACAAGATCGGCGTTATCATCAATTTCATCCATCCGCTTCTGCCGCCCGACGTGGTCAAGGAGACGATCGAACAGCTCCACAGCAAGGGCGTGATGGTGCTCGACGTGCTGTCCAAGAAATATGCGCCGATGCTCAACGAGCTGGGTCTGCCTGTCCTCGTGTGCCACAGCTCGGACTATGCGCCGGTCTTGAAAAAAGCGGCGGTCGGCGCCGGTGAAAAGCTGCTCAAAAAAGCGTTTCCGGCCATCGACAACCGCGAGGAATATCTTGTCGCTGTCAAACGGTTTATGAAGGCGAATGTCAAAAGTCACTGCGACTGCGACAAGCCGGCGGTCTATCTCAACGGCGGCGGCACCACCGGCAAGAGCAAAACCATCAAACTCACGTCCCGCGCGATCAACGAGATCGTCTACCGTATGAGCAAGCTCGACCGTATCCACCGCCCGGGCGAAGAGGCGGAGATCATCGTGCTCCCGCTGTTCCACTGCTTCGGCCTGTCGGTCGCCATGCATATGGCGATGTGCAACGGTGCGCGGCTGATCCCGATGATGCAGTTTGACGCGAAGCTCTTTAACCGACTGATGCGCAAAAACTGCGTGGTTGGCATCCTCGGCATCCCCGTGATGTTCAAAAAGCTGATGAACGAAAAGCACTTTGACCAAAAGGCGCTGAAAAACATCCGCCTGTCCTTCTGCGGCGGCGACGACGCGCCGCAGGTGCTGCTCGACGAATTCAACAGCTATCTTGAAAAATGGGGTGCGGTCGGCCGGCTGCGTCAGGGCTACGGTTTGACCGAAGTCGGCTCCGTGTGCTGCACCTGCACCAACACCTCGTTTAAGCCAAACTCCATCGGCACCCCGATCGAAGGCGTCAAGATGGCCGTTTGGGATGAGGACGGCAACCCGCTGCCCGACGGCGAAATCGGCGAGCTCGTGATCGCCGGCCCGACCGTTATGAGCGGCTATTATACCGAAGACGGCTCCGACGGCGAAGGCCTTGTGGCCGACCAGGACGGCGTGCTGTGGGTCCGTTCCGGCGACCTCGGCTACCGCGACAGCGACGGCTTCTATTACTTCTCCGGCCGCAAAAAGCGCGTCATCATCATTTCTGGCTACAATATCTATCCGAGCGATATCGAAAAGGGTCTTGTGACGCTGCCGTTTGTCAAAGAGGCGTGCTGCGTTAAGGGCTTCAAAAACGGCAAGCAGATCATCCGCTTGTTTGTGGCATACAACGACACCGACCACGACCGCAAGGATTACGAAAAGCAGATGTGTGATTTCATCCGGGATCACTATTCGTCCTTCTCCGTGCCGCGTGATATCGTGGAAGTGGAAAAGCTGCCCGAAACGCCGCTGATGAAAGTGGACTTCCGTCTGCTCACGCAGAACTGCCCCGAAGACAAGGTCTACGATCCGCCGAAGGGCGTTAAGGAAAGCCTGCTTCCCATCTGATTTTGACATTTATCGCAAGGTTGACTCCTTCAAAAAAAACAGACACAGGCGACTGGCACCTGTGTCTGTTTTTTCGATTTCTTATTTGCCGCTGTAAAGCGGATCGCCGGGCTTTTGCTGTGTCAGCTTCATAAAGTCGACCTTCATCAGCGGGGTCTGCGGCAATTCCTTCATAAACACGATTTCGCGCGGCACATAGAATTTGGAGAACGCGTCGAGCAGCGTCTGACGGATGGTTTCCTTAAACGCCTCTTCGTCCACACTTTCTTTGAGCGAAACATAAAGGCGCACGATCGAGCGGTCGCCCTGCCAGCCCTGGACGGCGCAGGCGTCTTTGATCTGCGGCAGCTCGGACAGCTTCTTTTCAATATCGCTCGGATACACGTTGTAGCCGGCGATGATAATTACACGTTTTTTGCGGCCGGCAAAGAAGTAGTAGCCGTCTTCGTCCACATAGCCGAGGTCGCCCGAAAGCACCCATGCCTTGCCGTTTTCGTCGTAATACAAACCCAGATCGTCCGGGCCGTCCTGCGTATAGTAGCCGCTCATGATGGTCGGACCGGCAATGGCAAATTCGCCGACTTCGCCGGTGGGCACCTGCTTGTGATTGTCGTCCCAAAGCTGGATCTCCACACCGCGCAGCGCCTTACCGATTGAGCCTTCGCGGAAATCGGTGTTGGAGTTGGTGCAGCACACGGAGCCGATCTCGGTCAGACCGTAGCCCTGACGCAAACGGCCGACCGCGCCCCATTTTTCAACATAGCTGTTAAACTCACGCAAAAAGGTGTCCGACGCGTCGTCGCCGCCGCAGAACATCAGGCGGATATTTTTGAGCCACGGGCCGTCGAATTTCTTGTGGCGCATCAGCTTCGCAAACATCAGCGGGATGCCGCCGAAGCCGATGACGAGGTTTTGGCGCATCAGCTTGCAGAACAATCCGGCGTCAAACTGCATCATCGGGATGATACGCGCGGAGTTGCAAAGCGCCATATGGATGGCGACGCAAAGGCCGAAGCAATGGAACATCGGCAAAACGATAACCTCGGCCTCGTTGCCGGGATCGTGGATCTCGTCGAGATCCGACACACGCTGCACCAGCTCGTTGATGGCACGGCTTGTCAGCTTGATCGTTTTGCTCTTGCCGGTGGTGCCGCCGCCGTTGAGATAAACGGCGATGTCGTCGGCGTTGTTTTTGCACGGTTCGCACGTTTTATATTTTCTGACCGCGCGGCTGTAGGGGATCGCGTTCTTGAATTTCGGGAACACTGCCTTGGCAATCTTTTCGCCGGCCATGGTGCCGTATTTTTTGATGCCCTCGGCATAGTCGGACGAGGAGCAGACGATGCACGGCAGACCGGAATCGTTGATTGTTTTGACGTGATCCTTCGAAAGAATGTCAAGAATCATCACGCCCTTGGCTTTCACATCTTCCAGCGTTTCCTTCAGATACTCCGTGCTCATCAGCGGATGCACGATGTTGGCGATGACGCCGATTTGGTTGAGCGCATAAAACGTCAGGATGCCCTGCACGGTCGTGGTCATGAACACGGTGTAGACGTCGCCTTTTTTCAACCGCAGATCGTTTTGAAAATAGGCAGAGAGCGCGTCGATATCGCGGAACATTTCGCTCTTGCGGTATTTGACGCCGAAGTGCTGCATCATCCATACGTCGGGATAGATGGAGGTGCAGTGTTTGAGATACTCATAACAGTTGTAGTTTTCAACGGACGGAAGCATGGAAAATCCCCCAATTTACTTTTTTACGATTTTTCAACACTTTACATTCTAAAAAATTTGATCCGATTTTGTCAATGCGATGTTTTAATTATTAACAGAGCGTAAACAGTCTTTTTACAGTTTATACAAAAAAGCGCCGTCCCGGACGGGACGGCAGAAAACACGGGTTACAGCGTTTGCAGCGACGCGATGTGCAAACCGCCGACATACAGATCTTCCAGATAGAGCTTGCCTTCAAAGAGAATGCCGGTCACATAGCTGTCGGACAGCTCGTCGCCGTTTCGTGTGTCGATCTGGGTCTGCGCAAGCGCGCGCAGGTCGGCGTTTTGAATCTGCTGCTGCAGCTTTTGGATCTCCCGCAGATCGTCTGTGATCCACAGCGGGTCCCGGCCGGCGATCGACTGGAGACGGTACATGATCTGACTGAGCAGCTCGAGATCGTCAAACACGTCGGGATCCACATCCGGAATCGCACGCGGCGAACTGCCGCCGTACAGTGGCAGTTCCGGCGTTTGTTCGGCTTCGGCAAAGGACACGCCTTTGGCTTTTTGCCGCGCCAGACCGTCGGCGCCGACGTCGAGTACATAGACGGTGGTATCGGCGCTGTATTCCGTCTCCGGCAGCGGCAGCGCCGGGGGATAGATGATATTTACAAACGTCTGGTTGTTCGACCGGTAGGACGTCACGCTTTGAATGGCGAAGCGGTAGTGTTCGCCGCCGCGCTCGATCCGCTGCGTCTGCACACTGTTTCGGCCGACCAGCGCCAGACACGCGCCGATCTGCACCAGGGCGATGAGTAAGAATGCAACAATGCGTTTAGCCTTCATCGGGCGGCACCTGCCTTTCCGTGACAGCTTTTTGTTTGCGTGAAAGCGCATGGCGGTTGATAAGCAGCAGCAAAACGCCGAAGCTCAGCAGAATCAGACCCTTGAGCCAAAGGCCGAATTCCGCGTGCCAAACAAGGAACGACGCCAGCACGCAAACGGAGAGAAAGCCGATGTTGATTTTAAACAGCGCGTTTTCCATCGCGCCCTGAATTACCAGCAGCACCGCGAGCACAAACGTGATCGTCTGAAAGACAACGGCGCGTTTGTCGTCGGCGTTGTTTTCTGTCAGATACATCACGGTGTAAAACGCAAGTCCGGCAAGTCCGGCTGCAATCTGGCCGAGCCGCAGCTTGTCTTGCAGCAGCACCCGACGGTTGGCGATCAGCGCACCGAGCGGCAAAACGCCGAGCAGCAAAAAGCCGGGCAGCATCACGGGTGAAAAGGTCCAGTCGGACGGCAAACTGAACAGCACGCCGCCGGACGCGAGCAGCAGCAAAAACAGCAGTCCGGGCAGCGCAAGATAGCGCGTAGCCATCGCCTTGCTTTGGCCGATGCCGTCGAGGGCATAGAGCGTGACCGCAACGCAAAGCAGCATGGAAAACACGCCCGTGTCCAACACGGCGGCGCAGCAGATGCACCAGTCGATCACTGCGGCAAAGCAGAACCACACGCCCACATGCCGCCGCTGTTCGTCCATGGCGGAAAGGCTTCGTTTTGCCGCAAACAGACCCGCGGCAACCAAAACGGTATAGACCACGAAGACTGCGAGCTTCGTCTGCGTTTCACTCAGCGACGACAGCGGCAGCCAGTCGTCGGTGGCGGTACTCGCAAAAACGGTGATGCCGGCGATATAAAACGTCAGTGCCGACAGCGAGCGAAACAGCAGAAACATCGGCAGAATCAACAGCGAAAGCACAAGCGCGACAACCGGGATGTCGGGCGCGTAGTGCTGCAACGTATACAGCAGCGCGGTTGTGGCAAGCAGTCCCACCGCCCAAAGCACACTGCCGCCTTCGGCGTGGGCAGCGCTGTCCCTTCGCTTCAGCAGGACATAGAGCGCCGCGCCCTGGCCGCCGAGCAGCGGGAAAAACGCACAGACATAGCGCACCGACCGCGGCAGATCCTTCCACCCGTTGAGCAGCACCAGCAGCGCACCGGCGGCGATGAACAGGCAGGCGAGGGACGTGAGGATGATCTTGACCGTGCCGCGGTAACCTGCCGGTGCGTCGAGCGATGTATTTCTCTTTTCACCGTAAAGCAGCTCCTCCGCCGGCACATTCAGCGCCGTGCAAAGCTGCAGCAGCATATCGAGGTCGGGCTGCGTGCGTCCGGTCTCCCAGCTCGACACGGTCTGACGCGTCACATGGAGCTGTTCGGCCAGCGCGTCCTGCGTCAGACTTTGCCGCGTCCGCGCCCGTTTGATATTTTTGGAAACTTTTGTCATAAAGGAATGCCTCCTTTCGCCTCTATCAAACCACACAATTATGAAAAAATCAAGCAACAATTTGTTGCAATGGTATGTTTTGACAAAAGTAGCGCCGCGCTCCGCGCGGCTCAGTCGACAGTCGTTCGTCGATAGTGACGCGGGCGAAGATTTGTTTCAATCAGATAGCCGGTGTCCGCGAAGGAAACTGCGTTGCTTGGTTTTCGCGTAGGGGGTCGCCCTGCGTGGCGACCCGGGACGGTGGAATATGCAAATAAAACTGATCAAAGTACTTGCTTTTTTGGGTGTTTTATGCTACGCTTAAAGAGCCAAACAATATGCTTTGAATAAAGGCTTCATACTTCATGCAAAGATAGCGTGTGTTTTTATCTATAGGTAAAAATACAGGCTCGTTTCACGCTTCTTTGTTAAGTATGAAAGTATATTGTTTGGCGACAGTTGAGCTGTGTGTTTTTCGGTGCGGACAGTTTCAACTGCCGCACTTTTTTGTTATGCGCGAAGGGAGGATATGTTCTTTAATACGTTCAGATTATGACTATTCAAAAAGAAAGGACTTTTATTATGAAAAAGAATCTAT
>CACWJV010000022.1 GCA_902761265.1 Oscillospiraceae bacterium
ACGGCACGCCGGCTTTGTTGAGGAAGCTTTCGGCCATCTTGCAGTTCGGGCAGGTCTTTGTCGCGAACAGATAGACGCCGTCGGCGCTCTGTGCGGCGGATGTGGCTGCTGCTTCGGCTGCCGGTGCGTCCGCGTGACCCTTGTGCGGGGCGGTGGACACTTCGAGGTTATACAGCTTTCTGCGCTTGAATTCCTCGGCTTTGCCGTCGTTCCAGTTTTGCACCGGACGGTAGTAGCCGGTGATGCGGGAATAAACTTCCGTCGTTTCGCCGCAGATCGGGCAGGTGTACTGCTCGCCGGTCAGATAGCCGTGGTTTTTGCAAACCGAATAGGTCGGGGACAGCGTGTAGTACGGCAGCTTGTAGTTGTCCGCAATCTTGCGTACCAAAGAAGCGGCCGCTTTCCAGTCGGGCAGCTTTTCGCCGATGAAGGCGTGGAAGACGGTGCCGGAGGTATAGAGCGTTTGCAGATCGTCCTGGATATCGAGGGCTGCAAAGATGTCTTCGGTGAAGCCGACCGGCAGGTGGGAGGAGTTGGTATAGAACGGCGCGCGGCCGGGCTGCGACGCGGTGATGATGTCCGGATAGCGGGCAACGTCGTGTTTCGCGAAGCGGTAGGTGGTGGATTCCGCCGGGGTCGCTTCGAGGTTATAAAGGTCGCCGTACTGTTCCTGATAGTCGGACAGTCTTTCGCGCATGTGGTTGAGCACATCCTTGGTAAACGCCTGTACGCGCTCGTCGGTGAGGTCGGCGCGCAGCCAGTTGGCGTTGAGACCCACTTCGTTCATACCGATCAGGCCGATGGTGGAGAAGTGGTTTTCAAATGTGCCGAGATAGCGCTTGGTGTAGGGATAAAGACCCTCGTTCAAAAGCTTCGTCACGATGGTACGCTTGACCTTCAGCGAACGCGCAGCGATGTCCATCATATGATCCAGACGCTCATAGAAGTCTTTTTCGTCCTTTGCAAGATAGGCGATACGCGGCATATTGATCGTGACCACGCCGATGGAGCCGGTGCTTTCGCCGCTGCCGAAGAAGCCGCCCGTCTTTTTGCGCAGCTCGCGCAGATCGAGACGCAGCCGGCAGCACATGGAGCGGATGTCGCTCGGTTCCATATCGGAGTTGACGTAGTTGGAGAAGTACGGCGTGCCGTATTTCGACGTCATTTCAAACAGCAGCTTGTTGTTTTCGGTTTCGCTCCAGTCGAAGTCGCGGGTGATGGAATAGGTCGGGATCGGATACTGGAAGCCGCGGCCGTTGGCGTCGCCCTCGATCATGATCTCGATGAACGCCTTGTTGATCATATCCATCTCTTTTTTGCAGTCTTTGTACTTGAAGTCCATCTCCTTGCCGCCGACGATGCAGTTCAGCTCGGCAAGGTCGTTGGGGACGGTCCAGTCCAGCGTGATGTTACTGAACGGCGCCTGCGTGCCCCAGCGCGACGGTGTGTTGACGCCGTAGATGAAAGACTCGATGCACTTTTTCACCGTATCGTAATCGAGATTGTCGGTTTTGACAAACGGCGCAAGATAGGTGTCGAACGAGGAAAACGCCTGCGCGCCCGCCCATTCGTTTTGCATAATGCCGAGGAAGTTGACCATCTGGTTGCACAACGTGGCAAGGTGCTTGGCCGGGGCGGAGGTGATCTTGCCGGTCACGCCGCCGAGACCTTCCTGAATCAGTTGTTTGAGCGACCAGCCGGCGCAGTAGCCGGTAAGCATGGACAGATCGTGCAAATGGATATCCGCGTTGCGGTGGGCGTTGGCGATCTCTTCGTCATAGATTTCGGAAAGCCAGTAGTTGGCGGTGATAGCGCCGGAGTTCGAAAGAATCAGACCGCCGACGGAATAGGTGACGGTGGAGTTTTCCTTTACGCGCCAGTCGGTGACCTTGACGTAGGAGTCCACAACCGCTTTGTAGTCGAGAATGGTGGATTTCAGATTGCGGAGTTTTTCGCGCTGCTTCCGATACAGGATGTAGGCCTTGGCGACCTGGGAGTAGCCGGCTTTGACCAAAACGTTTTCCACGGAGTCCTGAATATCTTCGACAGCGACGTGGCCGTCTTTGATCTTGTTTTCAAAATCGGCTGTGACCTTCAGCGCGATGAAATCGATCAGATCGTCGTTAAAGTTGACTTCCTGCGCTTCAAATGCGGACTTGATGGCGCCGGAAATCTTGTTGAGATCGAACTGCGCGATTTTGCCGTCTCTTTTGCGAACGTCAAACATGTTGTTTACCTCTCCTTCATATTTATGTCAAAATTGATCTTGGGATCGTGCTTGATTAGTATATACGACAACAAATAAAAAGTCAAGAGCAAAACACAAGATATTGCGTTTTTTTCTTGACTTTTTTCCACATTTTGTTGTGAAACCCAAGATATATGTTTCACACAGCTTTCATTCGCCGCGCACGCCGACGTTTTTGACCGTCTGTTTCATGACGGCGGCAAAGGCGTCGAGTTCTTCTTTTGTGAAGGATTCAAACGGCGCGCCGATCATGTCGTCCGCGATTTTGTACTGCTGGATATAGTAGTTTTCCTCACCCTGCAACCACTGCGCGATGGCAGCGAAATCGTCTGATGTGTGAATTCCTTTCACCGTTGTGGTGCGAAATTCGTGGGCGACGCCGCTTTGCCGGAGCAGTTCCACCGAGCGGCGGATCTTTGCAAGATCGGTCACAACACCCGTGGCGTTGTTGTAGTTGTCCGGCGCAGCTTTGATATCCATCGCCACATAGTCGACGAGGTGTTCTTCCAACAGCGGCTGCAGCCGTTCGGGGAAGGTGCCGTTGGTGTCGAGCTTGATCTGATAGCCGAGCGATTTGACCTTGCGCAAAAAGTCCGCAATGTCCTTTTGCAGCAGCGGTTCGCCGCCGGTGACGCACATGCCGTCGAGGATGCCGATGCGCTTTTTCAAAAAGGCGAGCACGCTCTCTTCGCCGATCTCGTCCGTACAGGAGAAGACCAACGAGGCGTTGTGGCAAAACGGGCAGCGCAGATTGCAGCCGGGAGTAAAGATTGTGCACGCCACCTTGCCGGGAAAGTCGAGCAGCGTGAGCTTTTGGATGCCGGAAATTTTCATCGGGGTTCCACCTTTCCTTCGCTGCGCGGACGCCAAATCCGCGCGTCGAGCTTTGCGAGCGCGGCGTCAAACAAAACGGCGAGCGCCAGCGTTGCAAGAAAGCTCAATAGAATAAACAGATAGCGATGGTCTGCCAAACCGAGCCTTTGCAAAACCATCATCGGGATACGCTGTAAAATATAGATGCTGAACACATGCGCGCCGAGCCATTGCAGGACGCGGTTGCCGGTTTTGATCTTCATCGTCAGCAGCACGAGCAGCGCCATAAACAGCGCGCTCCACAGCGTGTACCACGCAAGATGCGTGCCGCTGCGCAAACGGCAAAGATGATATGGCACCGCCAGCGCACCGATACAAACCAGCCAGCACAGATCGTGCTTCGTCACGAGCTTTTCAAGCTGCGGCCTCAGCAGCGAAACCCACATGCCGAGCGGATAGAGCGCCAGCGTGGTGCACCACATGTCCTTGCCGGCGCGTACCAGCAAATAGACGTAGCCGGCCGCCAGAACCGTTGTCAGCGCCGTGCCGGCAAACAGCCGGCCGCGGCAGAGCAGAAAGCTGAAAAACACGAGCAGATACAGACTCAGTATCACAAAGATATACCAGTTGCTGTTGCCGATCGATTCCCAGAACGTGAACGCAAGCATCACTTTTTTCGGCCCCGGCTGCCGACCGATGGCAAGGTCTGTCAGCAAAAACAGCAAAACGGCGATCTCCGTGTGAAGCAGCACCTTTGCAAAGCGCCGCGTGGGGATGTGCCTGACATAGTCCATGCCCTTTTGTTTGATGGATTCCAGCATGCCGTAGCCGGAATAAAACAGGAACGGCGCCACAACCAGTTGCCGCAGATAACCCTGAAAGGCGCTGTAGGCGGCGTCCAGCGGTCCCTGCAGCGAAACATAGGTGCTCGCGTGGGACAAAAAGACCAGCAGCACAAACACGCCGCCCATCGCAGCGGTCTGCGTTTTGGCAAGATAGTCCGGAAAGAACTGTCCCGGTTTGGCGACACGGATGCCGAAAAACACCGGCAGCAGCGCCAGAATCAGAAAGACCAGCACGTCCGGTCACCGCCTTTCCATAAATGTCTTCGAACGCTCAGCGCTTTTTGATCTCTTCCAGGATGCGGCGGCTGTTGTCCCGATCGCTGAACGCAAAGAAGTCGTCCATGCGCGCGCGGTAGGCGTCCTGCACGGCGCAGTCCTCGTTGACCGCGTCGATGATCGCCTGCACTGTGTCGTCATAGGTTGTGCAGACCGGGCCGAAGCCGTCGCGCTCGTAATCGAAATAGCCCTCGTCATAGGTCTGCGCTTCAAAGAACGCCTCTTTGTCAAACTGGGTATAGAGGATGCGTTTGCGCAAATAGGCGAAATCGAACAGTACCGAGGAGTAGTCCGTAATCATCATGGCCGCGCGGTCAAACACGTCGTTATAATTGACATAGCCCTCGTTGACCGTGAACACGTCGTTCTGCTGAAAATCGACGGTCTGCTTCATATGGATCGGGTGCATGCAGAACAGACCCTTGTAGCCTTTGGCACGCATGGCCGAAAGCAGACGCTCGTCGTTGATCAGGCTGTTGTAATACTTGAAATATTCGGTATCCTTGAAACCGTCAAAATAGACGCTCGTGGTGTTTTTGTCATAGCTTTGCTTGATCGCCTTGCGCCAGGTGGGCAAAATCAGGATCAGCTTTTCCTTGTGGTCGGTCAGCTCGTCAAACCGTGCCTGACCGGTCAGGGCAATCTGCTTTTTCCCGTAGTAATACGGCTCGGTCAAAAAGGCGTTCTGTTCGCGTTCACCTGCTGCGCAGATCATTTTGATATCCTTGTTATACTTGTTCAGCCACATCGACAGATCCGCGCAGGCCACGCCGTGCTGCAGATAGTAGAACTTGAAACGGAACAGGTCGCGCACATAGCGTGCGTCGCTCCCGAACGGGTTGATGGTAAATTCATTGGCGGACGAGGAGATGATCTTGTCGGCGAGCAGAAAGTAATACGGATACATCTTGTCTTCAAAAAAGACCGTTTCGCCCTCGCCTTGCAGCCGTGCGCTGCAGCCGGCCTTTTCGCTGATGGCAAACATCGGCCGCACACCCTGCGGCGTGTGGGTCGTGAGGTATTTGAAAAAGACTTCGCCGTTGTCGCCGGCGTTTTCCGCGCGGTCGGACACGATCCAGATTTTGCCCTGCTTTGCCAGCTTGCGCCGCAAAAACAGCAGCCGCAGCCGCATCAGAAACCACGCATATTCGCCCTTGTGCAACAGATACAGCAGCGCGCGTCCTTCATAGGACAGGTGGGCGAGCTTCAGATGCTTCGGCTGATGGAGAATGATCTTTTTCCTGCCGCACAGCAGACAGTAGCGCTCCTCGATGATGCGGTACGCATGGGGGAAGGATCTCCGGTTGGCAACCAGCCGGCCATAGCCGAGCGCAGGTACGACCTTGTCATCGCCAAAGCGCAGCAGCAGCGTCACGCGCAGCTTGCCGTCCTTGTCAAACATGCTCTCGTCAAATTCCAACACCTTCTTAAACCGCAGACACTTCGGGCGCATCTCATAATAGTTTTTGGCGATCTCGTGCGGATACTCGTTCAGCTTGAGACGGAATTTGCGTTTGCCGAGCCGGATATACAGTTTCTTTTCGAGTTCGGGGCAGCATTCGAAGATCCAGCGGAACACAAGTCCCTCCACCGTCAGCTTGCCCTTTTTCACCTCCAGCGCCATAATGCGGAACGCGTGGGGGTTTTTGGCAAAATTGAGGAAGATCCAGTCCTTATACTTGATCGACTTTTCCTCGGGATCGTAATGGATCACGTCGGTCAGCGGCTTGCCGTGCTTCATGCGGAACATCGCCGTCTTGCGTTCAAAGTGGGAGTGGATCTCGTTGACCACGATAAACCGGTCGTCGATATAGCCCAGCACGTCCTTGAGCATGGCTTCATACTCGGAAAACAGCGGCTCGCGGCAGCGGATCTCGTCGGGCACCGGCGCATAGAACCGCCAGCCGACGTCATAGGCCAGCACGTTCTGGATATATTCGATCACACGGCCGTACTGCTGTTTACTGCGCTCGATCAGACCGTAGTAGTGCAGACGCGGCGACGTGGAGTAGTACTGCTCGTTGGTGCTCTGGGTCTGGACCGCGGAGTTCTGGCTCAGTCGCTTGCGGTAATAGTGGATCGCCGATTCCATCACGCCGTAGGCGCCCTTTTGCAAAATATAGGAATTGATAAACAGAGAATCCTCGCCGTATTTGACGCGCGAATCAAAGCGGATGTCGCTTTGCTGCAGCGTTTCGTTTTTAAAGAACGCGCTGGTCACATGCATCTGGATGCTGCTGAAATCCTCTTCGTCAAAGATATTGACCACACGGTCTCCCTGCTTATACTTCTTGTTGAGGATATGGCCGCGGTCACTGGCTTCAAAGTGGATCATCCGCGCCGACAGCACGTCGATCTCATTCTGGTGCTTTTCAAAAAAGCGCCAGATCCGGGCGAACGCATCGGTTTCCCATTTGTCATCGGAGTCGAGGAAGGTGACATATTTGCCCGTGGCGTGGGAAAGACCGTTGTTGCGCGCGGCGGACACCCCGGCGTTTTCCTGCTTGATATACAGGATGTTGTCCGGGTACTGCGCTTGATATTGCAGGCAGATCTCCTCGCTGTTGTCGGGCGAGCCGTCGTTGACGAGGATCAACTGGATGTGCTCCGCAAAGCCGATGGTTTGGGCGATTACGGAATCTACAGTTTCGGCGAGATAGTCCTCCACATTATAGATCGGTACGATGACCGAAAAGCGGTAAGTTTGGTTTTTTATGATAAACACTCCCCTTGCGTCATTGCTGTCAGCACAATTATAATTATCATACCATGATTTCCCGGTATTTGCAACAATTCCCCCAAAATTTGGATCGGAGGAATTTCTGAAATTTATTTTCGAAAAATCTTGACAACCGAGGTCTTTTCTGCTAAGATATATAGGCACTTGGGACACGGAAGGTGTTCCGCTGAAAAGTGAATAGGTCATGGGGGTGTAGCTCACTTGGGAGAGCGCTTGAATGGCATTCAAGAGGTAAGGGGTTCGATCCCCCTCATCTCCACCAGAAGAAGGCATCTGCGAAAGCAGGTGCTTTTTTGTTGCATAAAAAAAGAAGATATGGCTTCGCAGAGCCTAAAATCACGACGCGGGGTGCAGACAGTCTGTTTTCTTAAGAATTCAGTTGTATCATAGGAATGAACCTTGCAGACGCCGGGTTTTTATGATAACTCCTTTTTTTCTGATAAACAAATGGCGGATCACGGACAACAGGTGGAAAAACCGCCCGTACAGGCTGACGAACAGCGTGAAAACCCCGGTGCCGTGCGCGTCGGCGCCCGGCGTGGTGATCACAGGCTCCGTCTTTTCGCCGAGGCCGTTGTCATACAGCGTTTGCAAAATGACCCGAGCAATCTTTTCGTTGCCGGCCGCGCTGGGGTGAATGCGGTCCTGCGCAAAGTCTTTGTCGGAATCCGTCAGCGCCTGTGCCGTATCCGTAACAAGAATGCCTGCCGGATGCGCCTGTGAGAATTCCAGGATCTTTGCGTTGAGTCTGTCGGCGCCGTGCTGATAGACGTCGCCAACGTAACCGGTCTGCGGGTTGTAAAGGGTCTGCAGCACGATCGCGGCGTTTGGATTCAGACCCCGAATCTCATCGACGATCTTGCTGAGATCCTCATAAAAGCCCGCAGCGATCTCGTCAAAGCGGGCGTAGTCCTCTTTGACGATGCCGTCATAGAGCAGGCCGCTGATGTTGCCGAGCAGGAAGTTGTTGCCGTCGATGGAAATGCTGATGATATCGGCGGAACCGATCGCTTCGCGGACGGCTTCGGTCTCCATCCGGCGAAGCAGATTGGCGGTGGTATGCCCGGGTACGGCATAGTTTTCATAGGCGAAGCTGTTGGTGTCGGCAACGATTCTGCCCCAGACGGCTTCTTTCGGGTTAGACAGGCCGGAGCCGTATGCAATGGAATCACCGAGGACGAGATAACGCGTCTGCTTTGCGGCGCCTGCCGACAGGCTCAACAGGCTCAGCAGCAGCGCGGCGCAAAGAAGAACAGAAAGGATTCGTTGCTTCATGGTGGGTGCCTCCTTTTGTTTTTATCCGGTGTTTTTTCCATTATATCGGTTTTTTTGCTTCTCTATCAATGGGCGGGAAAACGTTTAAGTATTCTTTAGAATAAAAACTGCGCGCACAGCCCCCGTCTTTGCTGTATAGTTTGCGATTCCGATTGAAAAGCGGCGGCGGTTGTGTTATAATTCCGATAGAACGCCGAAGGAGGAGACGACCATGCTCCCGAGATGGAAAACACTGCTTTGCTGGCTGCAGGCGCTGCTGCTGGTGATCCCGCAATTCGCCGTTTATCACTACGGTCTCAAACAAAAGGTGGACCGCGCGGCAATCGGGCTGACAAGCGTCAACGACGTTATGTTTGCGCCTGTTGAAGCCGACGCGCTGCAGGTGAGCGACGCCGAGCGCAGCCGCTGCCGCCAATGGTACGACAGCCATATCCGCACCGCGCATAACCCCGCCTATGATTTCACCGTCGGCGGGCGGTCGCTGCGGCGCCACCTGCGCGATTGGGAGATCAACGTGGGCGAGGAGGGCGTGCCGGACGACCGCGGCGGCAAAACGACCCTGGTTGCGCTGCGCCATAAAGAATCCGGCCTGCGCGCCCGGGTGGAAGCAACGATCTTTGAAGCGGAAGCCGCCTGCGAATGGACGTTGTACATACAGAACGAGGGAGCAAAACAGTCTCCTGTGGTGCGTCGCGTCTTTGTCGCCGACTGTACGCTGGAAACCGGCAAGACGGACGTTCTGTTCAGCCGGGGCAGCAAATCCGCCGCCGACGACTATGAGCTGCTTCGCTCCGCGGTTCCTCCCACGCGGCTGCACTTCAACGCCACCTGCGGCAGGACCGAATCGTTTTTGCCTTTTTTCAACCTATGCGGCAAATCGGGCGGCGCGGTGCTTTCCGTCGGCTGGACGGGCCAGTGGTTCGCGTCGCTGCGCCAAACCATAAAGGGTGTGCATGTGCGCGCCGGGCAGGAATACTTCCGCGCCGCGCTGGAACCCGGCGAAGAAGTCCGATCGCCGCTTTGCTCGCTGACCTTCTATATCGGCGACAACGCGCTCAAGGGCTTCAACAGCTTCCGGCAGATGATGCTGCATTGCGTTTACCCCGCGTCGCTGGAGCCGATGCGCTGCTATCTGTTCGCCAACGAGTTTTGTACGCTGACATGCGACGAACTGGTCGAAAAGGTGAATTCAACGCCGCAGGACCTTTTGCAGTCTGTCGATACGTTCTGGATGGACGCCGGCTGGTATACTTACCAAAAAGACTGGTATGACGGCGTGGGCAACTGGACGCCGGACGCCGCCCGATTCCCGAACGGGCTGCGCCCGCTCGCCGACGCGATCCAAGCCAGGGGCAAGCGTTTTCTGCTGTGGTACGAACCGGAACGGGTGCGGGAGGGCACGATCCTCTATGCAGAGGGCAGCCGCCACGACGGCTGGATCGTGCAAAAGGACGATAACCTGTTGTGGAACCTCGCGAACGACGAGGCATGCAGCTTTTTGACAGACTATATTGCCGCGTCGCTGCTGGAAAACGGCGTTGGCATCTATCGGCAGGATTTCAATTTCTACCCGCTGGAATATTGGCACAAGGCCGACAAAGCCTTTTGCGGCGGGCGCGTGGGCATTACCGAAAACCACTACGTTACGAATCTCTACCGCTATCTGGATACGCTTTGCGAACGTGTGCCCGGCTTGATTATTGACAACTGCGCCAGCGGCGGCAGACGGCTGGACCAGGAAATGTGCCGCCGCAGCGTGCCGCTTTGGCGCAGCGATTACAACTGCGTGCCCGCCGACGGCACGATCCCGTCGGATATTGCCGAAGCGACGCAGGCGATGACCTGCGGGCTGTCCTGCTGGCTGCCCTGCAGCGGCACCTTGCAGCACACGTCGTCGCGCTATGATTTGCGCAGCGGGATTTTGACGCACCCCATGCGGATGACAGACGACGGCATGGACGACCCCGCGCTGGAGCAGGCGCGCGCGTTTTTGACGGAACGCTATTTCCCGCTGACGAGCGGCGGCACCGACCGCGCAAAGACGCTTGCCATGCAGTTCGGCACCGAAAAACGCGGCGCGGCGGCGGTCTATGTGCGCGAAGAAGCGCCGGACGCCGTTGTTCTGCGGCTGAACGGCCTTTCGCCTGACCGGGTCTATACCGTTTCTGACGCGGACGATCCGGATCGCTGCTATTTTGAAACTGGAAAAACGCTGATGGAGACCGGCGTGACGCTGACTGTGAAAGAAAAGCCGGCGGCGCTGCTGTTCTTCTACGGCGCCGACACGCTGAAATGAGGTGAAGCATGGTACCGTATGTGTTTCAACTGCCGCAGTCCGGCACGATCGACTTGCAGGGCCGCGAAAAGCAGTATCTTGATTTTATCACCGAAACCCAGCTTCTGGACCGTTCGCTGTGGGAACATTTTGTTGCAGTTTACCGCACAAAGGCGGACGGTGCCGACCGCGGCTGGCGCGGCGAATACTGGGGCAAAATGATGCGCGGCGCGTGTCTTGTTTACCGCTGCACCAAAGACGCGCGGCTGTATGAGCTGCTGCGCCAAAGCGTGGCCGCGCTGCTTGCCGCCGCGGAGGAAGACGGGCGCCTTTCCACCTATGCGCGCGTGTGCGAATGCACGGGCTGGGATCTGTGGTGCCGCAAATATGTTTTGACCGGCATGCTGCATTTTTGCGATATCTGCGACGATCCGGCGCTGGCCGAACAGATCCTCAACGGCATGGAGCGCCACCTCGATTGCCTGATCGAGCGGGTTGGCCCGGGCGCGGGGCAAACGGAGATCACCGCGACCTCCGATTACTGGCTCGGCGTGAACGCGTGCAGTATTCTGGAGCCGGTGCTCGACCTCTATCGCCGCCGTCCGCGCGAACGCTTTCTCGCTTTTGCCCGCTATATCATCGGCACGGGCGGCTGCAGCGGCGGTGATCTGATCGCGCTTGCGCTGCAAAACAAAAAAGCGCCTTACCGGTATCCCGAGACCAAGGCGTACGAAACCATGTCGTTTTTTGAGGGCGTTCTGGCGTTTTACGAGGTGACGGGGGAGCGCCGTTTTCTGGACGCGGTATTGCGCTTTGCCGAACAGGTCAACGATACCGAGATCACGCTGATCGGCTGCGCGGGCTGTACGCACGAGCTGTTCGACCACGCCGCTGCCCGCCAGACCCGCTTTATTGAAAAGCCCACGCAGGAAACCTGCGTCACGGTGACGTGGATGCGCCTTTGCGCCCGCCTGTTTTTGCTTACGGGCGAAGACCGCTATGCCGCCCGCGTGGCGCAGTCTGCGTTGAACGCGCTCTACGGCAGCGTCAACCTGTTCCTGCAGCCGGGCACGATACCGAAAACCGGAGAAAGACTGCCGCCGCTGCCGTTTGACAGCTACAGTCCGCTGGTGCAAAACCGCCGCGGCCGCGGCGTCGGCGGGCTCAAATACTTTGACGACGGCACCTTTTACGGATGCTGCGCCGCCATCGGCGCGGCGGGGCTCGCGGTCTGGCCGCTGATCCGGTCGCTGCGGCAAACACCGCAATCTGCGTCGGTCCTGTGCGAACGGCGGCAGGGCGGCTGCGTTGCGTTTACCTATGGCCCCTATGTTTTGGCGCGCGACACGGCAAAGGAACCCGGAGACCTTTCCCGGCCCGTTCGGCCGTGTTACCGCGACGGGGCGCTTTGCTATACGCTTTTGCCCTGCGCCGAAAACGAGACGGTGCGGCTGCGGCTGGAAACCGAAGACGGTCCGCTGCTGTTCACAGACTACGCCTCGTGCGGAAAGCGCTGGGAAGAGCAGGACGGCTCCGTCTCGGTCTGGTTTCCGGCGCGCCGGCGTCTGCTTTGCAAACGGCAAAAATAACAGCCGCAGGAAAAGCCTGCGGCCGATGTAAAACCTGCTCTGATTGAAAAACCGCCGGCTGGGTCGGCGGTTTTGACTGTTCAGGCGGCATATTCTTTGCGCAGCCGCTGCGGGCGTGTCAGAAAAAGGAACAGCCCCGCGGCAACGGCGAAGGTGATTCCCCAGGAGAGGGGATAGGAAACGTAAAGAAACGGCAGGGTGCGCCGCATCGGCAAGAAGCAGAACACCCAAATCAGCCGCAGGCCGCAGGCGCCGAACAGGGAGACCAGCATGATCTGGAACGAGCGGCCGAGTCCGCGCACCGCGCCGCCGGTGACGTCGAGCAGCGAGCAGAACACAAAGAACGGCATGATCAGCGCCATGCGCTGGGTGCCCACCGCGATGACGGCCGGATCGGTGGAAAACAGCGACACGATCGGTTCGCGCAGCAAAAGGCCAAGCGTTTGCAGCGTAACGGCGGCGGTCGCCGCGCTGCCAAACGCGAACTATATCGCATTCACCGGCACGCCGCTGCTCGGCAGCAAGCGGTTGACCAATCAGTGGTTTGGCAACTACGTTTCGGAGTATAACTTTGCCCAGTCGGTGGAAGACGGTTCCACGGTGCCGCTGTTCTATTCGCGCCGCGTGCCTGAGGTCGGGCTGGAAAACGACTTTCTGGATGACGACGTGGTGGACATCATCGAAGACGAGAACCTGAACGAGGACGAAACGCGGTTGCTGGAGAATTCCTCCTCCCGGATTCTGGAGGTCATCAAGCGCGAAGACCGCATCGACAAGATCGCACAGGACATCGCGCACCACTTCCCGCGGCGCGGTTTCCTCGGCAAGGGCATGGTCGTTTCCGTTGACAAGTATACCACCGTGAAGATGTACGACAAGGTGCAGCACTACTGGGCGATTGAAAAGCAGAAGATCATGCAGGAGCGCAACGCCGCCGACACAAAAGAAAAGCGCGACGAGCTGACGCACATTCTCAATTACATGAACCGCGTGAAAATGGCGGTGATCGTCTCGGAAGAACCCGACGAAACCGAAAAGTTCCAGAAGCAGGGGCTTGATATTGCCATTCACCGGCAGAGGATGAACGCCGTGACCCCGGAGGGCGCGGATATTGAAGACCGGTTCAAGGATCCGGACGATCCGCTGCAGTTGGTGTTCGTCTGCGCTATGTGGCTCACCGGCTTTGACGTGGAGAATCTTTCCACGCTGTATCTGGACAAGCCCATGAAGGGTCACACGCTGATGCAGGCCATCGCCCGCGCCAACCGTGCGTATGAAAACAAGCCCTGCGGCATCATCGTTGACTATGTAAACGTGTTCAAATACATGCAGCGCGCGCTGACGGAATATGCCGCCGGCGACGACGGCACGGATTTCCCGGCAAAGGATATCGACCAGCTGATCGTTCTGATCAACAACGCCGTGGACGAAGCGGACGAATACCTGCTCGGGCTGGGCATCGACCTTGGCGCGATCATTGCCGATTCGGATACGTTTGACCGGCTGGATGCCTTGCGCATTGCGTTTGATGCGATTCTTTCCAAAGACGAAAGCAAGGACAAGTTCAAGGTCATTCTGAACACATTGATGAATCTGTACGATGCATCACGGCCGGAAATCTTTGAAAAGAACTGGAAGAACGAAAAGTTCCCGCCGCTGGCGTATCTGCATGGTCTGTTCTGCCACACCATCGACGACGAAAAGATCCGGCGGGCGCGTCTGCGTATGGCGCAGGTGCTGGATACCAGCATTGTTTCCCAACAGGCGGAAGACAACGATGCGGGCTTGGTCATCCATCAGGGGAAGGTCATCGATCTTTCCAAGGTGGACGTGAAACAACTGAAAAAGGAAATCAAAGTCGCCCAGTACAAGGCGGTTGAGATTGACGACCTGAAAGCGTTTATTGAGCAGGCCTTGAAACAGATGCTTGACCGCAACTGCACGCGGCAGCGGTTCTCGCAGCGTTTCCGGAATATCATTGACCGTTACAATGCCGGCGGCTCCGAAAACGAAGACTATTATGAACAGCTCCTGCAGCTGATCGAAGACCTGAAGGCGGAAGAAAAACGTCCCGAGGCTGAAGGACTGTCGGAAGAAGAGCTTGAGATTTATGATATGCTGATTGCCGGAAAGAAGCTCACAAAGGATGAAGAGCAGAAGGTCAAGCTCTCGGCAAAGAACCTTTTCAAGAAACTGACCGCAGAAAAAACGGAGCTGCTGGTTGTTGACTGGTACAAGGACGAACAGCCGCGGGCAAAGGTGAAAACGGCGATTGAAACGTCACTGGACGCCGATTTGCCGGTCTCATATGACAAAGAAACCTTTGCTGCAAAGATCAATCTGCTGCTGACGCATTTCATTGACATGGCTGTTCAGGGCTACGGTTGGGTGGCAGCGTAACGTAGGAGAGACACTTTTCTCCTTCGCACATTCGACAAGCCTCCCTGCATTTGATAAAATGGGACCATCAAATGCAAGGGAGGCTTTCTTTATGCAAAAGCACATCAACAATGAACAAAATGGTCTGCACTATACGTTGCATCGTGACGTCTATCTGCCTGATCTCGTGTATTCCAAAAATGATTACCCGCCCCTTGGCAAGTACGGGATGCTGCGCAAGACGTATCTGCAGGAGCATCACAAGGCGCTGTTCAGCAAGATGCTGTTGCGAGACGAGCTGTGGCCGCATCTGCGGGAGATCGATGAGCAGGCTCACGAGATGGTGGAAACGATGGTCGCTCAGATGGCAAACGCAGAGGGGTTGACAGAGAAGATGAAATCGACCGATCCGCTGCGCTGGGTAGGATTGATGAACAGTTTCAAAAACGCAGCGGAAGAGGTCGTTTTGCGG
>CACWJV010000023.1 GCA_902761265.1 Oscillospiraceae bacterium
CAAAATCAGAACCTTCTATGAAAAGTATCTTGAAAACGGTTTCAACATTCAAGAAAAATTCGTCGCTGAAATCGCCCGAGAAATGGGCTACACCATTCCCGAAGGCGAAATATTTGACGAAACCCTGAACAACGGCATCAAAAAGGCGCTGGCACCGGTGCTCAAGGATATCCTGAAAACGGAAGAATCCAAAGCTGCTTACGATGCATTCAATCTCAAGACAACAGACGTCTATGCGCTTGTGAAAGCTTATGTCGGCCTGCTGCAGAACGATTATAAAGATCAGTTCGACAGCATGCTCGCGTCCTTCCTGTCCGCGCTGCAGGGCATGGTGAAGGTTGTGAAGTCCGGCGTGAATGTCACACCGCCTGAACTGACGATCGGCTATACCGGCAATGATCCCTATGCAACCTACCATCCGGCAGATCCCGACTTCAACGCGTATATGCCGACCATCTATGTCAACGACAAAGCGTATGACACGATGAAGGATTATGCGAACGAAGACCTCGGCATCGCTGTGATCAAGAACGGCGAAATGACCGAAGCCGACGCAGCGCTTGTTGCCGGTACAGGCGAAGCCTGGGGCAAAGATGTGATCATCAATGCAACGGGTGCGGACGAATTCCTGCCAGCAGGCGTTACACTTCCGATCAACATTAAGCTTGACGATATCGAAAATGCAGTCAAGACGGCTATTGTTGACAAACTCAACGGCAAAGGCTCTTCGATCACAATTCCGGAAGGCACGCCGATGTTTGGCGGCCAGACGATTGCGTTCAATATTTCCGACGCACAGGCAACCTTCTCCTACAAGGCATACAAGGATGTGGATTCCCTTGCCGTTCAGGTTAAGGTCGAGAGCGCAACCGCAAAAGTGAACGTAACTTCTCCCATTACCGCAACTGCTGATGTTGATCTCATGAATCCTGATGCGACTGTCGTTGATTGGGGCAGCGCTGCAACCCTCGTTTCCATGGCTAAGAGCTTTGGCATGGATGCTGATGCGATGGTCATCAACGCGATTAAGAGCGTTGTTGTGGACGAAAACGGTCAAAACTTCTTTGCTGATCCGGCTTTTGCAACCGTCGTTGTGAACAACCTTGACGGCAAGATCGCTGAACTCGAACAGATCAAAACTCTGCTCAGCTACATCGACACCAACGCTTCTTACAACTATAACCTGCTTGACGTTTCTGCCAACTACGACGATTACAAGGGTGTTGTCGGCCAGGTCAACCACATTCTCTACGGTCTGGTTGATATGATCTGCTCCAATGCAGGCATGAATGATCTCGCGCTTGTCGATGGCGGCAACGAAAACCTCTATGGCAACCTGCAGAAGATCTGCACCAAGGTTTCCGGTCTGCTTGACACCATGAAGCAGTACATCGACCGCGACACCTTCATTGAACTCGCGAAAGCTGCTGATATCAGCGCTGCGTTCGCATCCGAACACGGCTTCAACGCCGGCATGATCTATGACATGGACTTCTCCTCCGTCGAGAACGCCCTTGACTGCGGCATCCGCGTCGCCTGCGACCTGCTTGCCGAAGACGATCCGAACAGCATCTTCTATGATTTCCACATGCGTGTGGAAGACCTTAGCACCCTGGATGCCATCGCCGCAACGACGGTTGACATGGTTCTGAGCAAGCTGCTCGCCAAGGTTGACATCGAAGGCTGGGATTACACCTACACCGCCATCGACGCAGAAGCTGTTGACAACGGTACTGTTACCGCGAAAGACGCTGTCATGGATAAGTTCGTTGACATTCTTTACTCTGTTGCCTCCTTCGCAGTGCCGAAGATTAACGAAGAAGCCAACAAACTCCTTGCCGACCTTGAGATCGGCGAAGTCAACTTCCAGCTCGGCGTTGAAAAGGGCGCCAACTGGGAAGCGACGCTCAACGCGCTGCTTGACCGCTTCATCGACCTGACCGACGGTTTGTTTATCAAGAAGTTTGACAAGAGCAAGAACGCGATTGCCAAGCTGAGCGACATCGCCGGCGAAGTGCTGCCGATGACCTCCATGTTCTCCAACTACGCCGGCCTTGAAAAGATGAACGAAGACTTCTTCGTGAAGGCTGCCGACGGCGACCTTGGTAACTTCCTTGCCTACTTCGAAGTGAAGGAAGACGCCATTGCCGGCAACACCCCGGTCACCAAGGCGCTCATCAACGCGTCCGACAAGATCGTCTCCGCGTTCTTCCCGACCACCGTTTCCGCTTCCACCTACGAAGCCTCCGAAACCGTTCAGGACGACTTCACCGGCTACCAGAACGATCCCGAAATCGCTGCACGCAATATGCAGGATATCGCAGACCGCAAGGCTGACCTTGTTCCGTGCGCACTGAATCTCCTGAGAGAATCCGGCCTTGAACTTGCCATGCAGCAGGATCTCTGCGAACATGCAGAAACCGAAACCGTTCCCGCAAAAGCGGCAACCTGCACCGAAGCCGGTTACACCGAAAGAGTTGTTTGCACAATCTGCGGCAAAGTGATCAGCGAATCGACCGAAACTCCGGCGCTCGGCCACAACATGGTCGCCGGTACCCCGGTTGCACCGACCTGCACCGCTGAAGGCTACACGGTTTACACCTGCGCAAACGGCTGCGGCACAACCGAAAAGAAAGACATCGTTCCTGCGAAGGGCCACAACCTGCAGTTGGTCGACAGCAAGGATGCAACCTGCACCGAAGCCGGCTACAAGAAGTATGCATGCGCAAATGGCTGCGGTGAAACCAAAACCGAAACCATCAACGCAAAGGGCCATAGCTGGGGCAACTGGGTTGTGACCAAGGAAGCCACCGAAGAAGAAGAAGGCTCCCAGACCCGTACCTGCTCCGTCTGCGGCGCAACCGAAACCCAGACGATCGGCAAGAAGAGCGTGAACTTCTTCCAGCGCATCATCAACACGATCCGCGGCTTCTTCGACCGCATCGTGAGCTGGTTCCGCGGCATCTTCAGCAGATAACTTTGACGTTCCTCATTTCAATCTCCTCTTGTTTCTCCCTCCGGCTCCGGCCGGAGGGAGACCCCTTTTTCTTGCCGCATTTTGCGGCATTTCGCATTTTGCGAAGCGAAATATATCGAATCGCCGGAAGCGATCTATCGAATTGCGCAAAGCGCAATATATCGACAGCATTGCGAAAAAGTCGGGTCGTTATGCGCGTGCCGCGCTCGATATCGCTGCGCGTCGAGATGCGGCGCCGGGCGTCGCGCGATATGTCGCTGCGCGACAAGGCTCCGGCCGGGAGGAGACCCCTTTTTCCGAGCTTTTTTGTATGCAATCCTCTTGCAAAATGCAAAAAGATATGCTATAGTATAAAAAGCAAAGATTCATAAATTTTTCATACACGGAGGTCACTTATGTCATTTACAACAGATTACGGCGTATTTCTCGGCAATATCGTCTACAAAGGCTTTAACCACTTTACGACCGAAGCGATGGCGACGCAGGAAAAGACGCTGCAAAAGATCATGAAGAAAAACGCGGACTGCGAGCTCGGCAAAAAGTATCATTTCGAAGATATCCATTCCCTGCGCGAGTATCAGGACAAAGTGCCCATCTCCACGTTTGAAGACTATCTGCCCATGATCGGCCGCATGCTTGAGGGCGACAACGGCAAGATCATCACCTCGCAGAAGATCCACCGCTACTGCTCCTCCTCCGGCTCCGTCGGCATCCCCAAGCTGCAGCCGAAGACCGCACGCGATCTTTGGAATATGCAGTGCATGGGCTTTGCCGCCACACCGGCGTGCACCAACAACTGGCTCAAAAAGAACACGAGCCTCAAAAAGCTGCCCACCGCGATGGGTCCGCTTGTGCTCTCGCTCAACGGCGTCAGAATGAAAAACGGCTTTATGGCCAACGGCGCCGCGCAGATCCCGTTCTACTACATCAAGCCGCTGCTCAAGCACATCACTACCACGCCGATGGATATCCTCTTCCCCGAAGATGAAGAGCATACCGATACCGCTTATTTCCAGCTTCGTTTCGCGCTGGTGAATACCGAAGTGACCTACCTTGGCTCGCTGGTCATCACACTTTTGACCAACATGTTCGAATATCTCGAGGACAACTGGCAAATGATCTGCGACGATATCGAAAAGGGTACCATCGACCCGCGTGTACGCGCCACAGACAATTTGCGCAAGAACTACGGTCATATGAAGCCCAACCCGGCCCGCGCCGCCGAACTGCGCAAGATTTTTGAAGGCGGCTTCGACGGCCCCGTGCCCGTCGGCAGACAAATCTGGCCGAAACTCGTCTGGGGCTATGGCATGATCGGCTCCACGCTGGCTGTCTATGTAGAAAAGCTGCGCCGCTATGTGGGTGATATTCCTCTGCACAACATGGGCTACGCCGCCTCCGAAGGCTATATGGCGATGCCGGTTGAACTCAACGCCAACGACTCCGTGTTGCTGCCGCGTTCGCTGATTTATGAATTCCTGCCCGAGGACGCGCCGGACGGTATGCGTCCGCTGCTGCTCGACGAAGTGGAGGTCGGCAAGAATTACGAGATCATCATCACCAACTTCTCGGGTCTGTACCGCTACCGCATCATGGATATCGTGAAGATCACCGGCAAGCACAACAACACCCCGAAGATCGAATTCCTGTATCGTTCCAACATGGGTCTGAACCTTGCCAACGAAAAGACTACGACCCAGATGCTCGACTGGGTGGCGGAAAAGATGCAGCAAAAGTTCGACCTGAACTTCCGCGGCTACAGCTTCTATTCCGAAACCAACGTCGGTATGCCGCACTACGTGATGGTTGCCGAACCCGACAAGGCGCTCACGCCCGAACTGCGCAAAGAGCTGAGCCTTGCGGTGGACGAATTCTTCCGCGAGTGCAACGAAAAGTATGAAAAATACCGCCGCTGGAACATGATCGGCGATTCGGTGTTCTTTGAACTGGAGGAGGGCGCCTATGCCGCCTATCGTGAGCTGCTGCTTTCGCAGGGCCGCGTGCTCAACCAGATCAAGCCCGTCATCGTGCTCAACACACCGGAGCGCAAAGACTTCTTCTATGGCAAGATCACGGCGGAATCCGCTGCCGAAAACGCCGCAGAATAAACGAAAAAATGCCGCCTTCGGGCGGCTTTTTTCAGTTTACAGTTTCGTTGCGGCTGCGCCGCAGGGATGAGATCGGCGCCTGACGGCTACCGATCGTTTTTTTTCTGACTCCATAACGACTGCGCAGTGGTCTCATCACTTGCGAAGCAATCTAAACTTGTCGCTGTGCGGCAATCATACCTGCGGCAGCGCCGCACCTTCATCCCCAAATCTGCGCCGTGCGGTAGGCCGCCAGCGCGCTGCCGTAAACAATCAGCAGCAGGCAAAGCAGTACCGTGGCGATGAGCAGAAAACGTCTGAGATTTTGATTCATGGTTCCTCCGAAAGGTAGTCCTCGAGCAGCAGCCCGAGCGCGCGGCCGATCAGCCGGCCGGTGTAGCACGCTTCCTCCAGCGTGTTGGAATCAGACCCGACCTCCAGCAGCAGCGAGCAGTGCGACAGATGCATATTGTAGCGCCGCGGCGAAAAGAACACCGGTCGCGTCAGCCCGGGAAAGGTTTGCTCCATCTTTTGCTGAAGCAGCAGCGCAAAGACAAGGTTTTGTTTCCAGTCGGGAAAGTCGCTGACGCCGTTGCCGTTCTCCTGGCAGCCGCTGATAATCATAACCTGCGCGGCTTTTTTGCCGCCGATCTCCGCCACCGGTTTCAGCTTGGTGCCGTCCGACTGCTGAATGGCGTCGCGGTGGATATCCAGCAGCACCTGCAGCGACGGGTACTGCTTCTGATAGCTTTGGATCGCCGCGCGCGAGCGTTCATAGGCGCCAGTGTAGTGCACGTCGTGGATGGCGGTGTCGTGGATCACCGCAAAGCCCATTTCCTCAAGCTGTGCGCAGATCTCGTCGCCCACACGGATCATATTGCGGCCGGGGTCGCTGTCGCGGGTGGGAAAGCCGGCGGTGTAAAAGCTGCGGTCGAGATATTGGTAGGACTCCGTGGTGTGTGTGTGAAAGATCAGCACGCACGGTTCCTGTCTGCTGACCGAAAGATCTGCTTTTTGCCCCAGCAGCTTTGCCACGTCGATCTTCGTCTTGTTGATATTTTTGACCCTGACTATGCCGCTTCGATCGGTCACACCCTCGTTCGTATAGGTCAGGGCGCGGATTGTGCCGGCCTTTTTGTCGTTGGCGGCGCTCTTTTCCGCTTTTTGTATAAGGTTCAGGATATCCTTCGGCGTTTCGGCCAACGCAGCGGCGTCGTCCGTTGCGGGCGCTGACGTCTCCGCGGGTTTTCGGGTGGTTGCAGCCGGTGCGGATTCGGTCGGCTGCTGCGGTTTTGCGGCCGTGTCTGCGCCGTCGGACTGCGGCGGTTCGCTTTGCACGATCACCGTTGGCAGCAGCAGCGCCGCCTGACGGACGGTCAGGTTGCAAACGAGCGAGAGCACCGCCGTGTGCTGCCAGCAAAGCAGCGCCAAAACCGCCGCGCCCGCCGCCAGAAATCCGATCACCCGTGCCGCTTTTCTCTGCCGCTTCATCGCCATGCCCCGTTTCCGTGAATCTATGAAAAGTCTATGACGGGCGGGACAAGGTTATGCCGCATTATTTCACCAGCTCCAGCAGCTCCTGCTCGCTGAGCGTCGGCTGCAGCGCGCAGTTGATTCCCATCGCCACGACAAACGCCGCGCGGTCGATCAAAAGATCGACCTCCTTCGGCGTGACCATCATATAGCTTTCGCGCGAAAACTGCGGCTCCATACGCGGATCGATCCCGTAGCTGTCGAGCCAGTCGGCAACGAGCGTAGCGCCGTCCACGACGGTGGGCACGCCGATCGCGATTACAGGTACGCCGAGCGTTCTTAGACTGATTTCGGCGCGCTTGTTGCCGACGCCGGAGCCGGGCGACAGACCCGTGTCGGTCAACTGTACCGTGGTGCCCAACCGCGACAGCCGCCGCGACGAGAGCGCGTCGATCACGATGACGGCGGCAGGGGAGATGCCCCGTACAACCGATTCCAGAATCTCCGCCGTCTCGATCCCGGTCTGACCCAATACGCCCGGCGCCAGCGCCGCCACCGGCCGCAGATTGTCGAACCCCGACACGCGCGCGATCTCACCGTTGATATGCCGCGTGGCAAACAGATGCTTTGCCGCCCGCGGACCCAGCGCGTCGGGCGTGATGCTCTCGTTGCCGAGGCCTGCAACGAGTACCGCCCCGGACCGCGGCAGCAGTTTGCAGAGCTCCGCCGACAGCGCAGCACGCAGGGACGAGAGCAGCATCTTGTCGGTCAGCGGCGTCGGCATTTCCAGCGTGACGTAGGTGCCCTTGGGCTTGCCGAGCGCCTGTTCTCCTTTTTCGTTGCGGATACAGATGGTGGTCACACGCACGCCGCCCTCTTCTTTTACCGCGTGCAGCACGCCGCGCGGCGACGCATCTTCCAACGCCTCCTGCTTTTCCAGCGCAAGATCTGTACGAAAAATCATTTTTTCTCTCCTAAACTCTTGAAAAATAAACAAAAATGTAGTATCATTATGCTCGCATTTCAAAAAGTATATCCAAATATGCAAAAAAACCTTGCATTTTTCTTTGAAAAGTGTTATGATTCATTGACGCAAGTTACCATTGCTTTTAAGGGAGGTGTATCACGGATGCCGAATATCAAGTCTGCGAAAAAACGTGTGCTCGTCAGCGCAACGAAACAGGCTCGCAACAAGTCGAACAATTCTGCGCTGAAAACCGCTATCAAAAAAGCGAACGCTGCGATCGAAGCGAACGCGGAAGACAAGGACATGCTTGTGAAAGCTGCGATCAAAAAGATCGATCAGGCCGCTGCAAAGGGTCTGCTGCACAAGAACAACGCTGCGCGTAAAAAATCTGCGCTGATGCTCAAAGCTGCGAAATAAGACGCTGCGGATGATGAGATGGGGTTCCCCGTCTCTTTTTCTTTTTGTGGCGCTTTCGTGATTGTTTTGTAAATAATCTGCAAAACCGATTGCTTTTTGACACTGCGGCATGGTATGATTATTATGTCTATTTTTGTTATCCTTTCGACAGGGAGGCCATTTCGATGAAAAAACAACGCAACGTCATTCTTTCGCTGCTGCTTTGCGTGGTGCTGGTTGCGTCCACGCTTCTGCCGGCCTATGCGGCGCCGGGGACGGTCAAAAAGCTGCAGGTCAGCGCCGTCACGGCAAACGCCGTTTCGCTCAAATGGGCGAAGGTGTCCGGCGCCAAGGGCTACGAGGTGCAGCAGAGCACCGGCAGCGGTTGGCAAAGTGCCGCCGTCACCTCCAAAACAAGCGCCAAAATCACCGGTTTGCGGCTCGGCACAACCTACCGCTTTCGGGTGCGCGCCTATCAGTCGACCAAACGCGGCGTTACCTACGGCGCAGTGTCGTCTGCGGTGTCGGCCACAGCCGCACCGACGGTGAAAACCCTCAAGGTTTCCGCCAAAACGTCGAATGCGCTCACGCTCAAATGGACCAACGTGTCCGGTGCAACCGGCTACCGGCTGCAAAAGTATGTCAACAAGCAGTGGGTCAATGTGCTTAAATCGACGAAAAAGACGAGCTATACCGTTAAGAAGCTCGCGCCGAACACAGCCTACCGTTTCCGCGTCTGCGCCTTCCAGGGCTCGGTTTTCGGCGCGTATAAGACGCTGAAGACCCGCACCGATTTGCTGCAAAAGCCCGCCGGGCTGAAAGCGACAAAGGTTAAGGACACCTCGCTGACGCTTAAATGGAACAAAGTTCCGACCGCGACAACCTATTTTGTCTATAAAGTCGGTACCAACACCCAGAAAAGGATCGGCCAGACCACCAAAACCTCTTTTGCCGTCACCGGCCTCAAGCCCGCCGGCGACTATATCTACGCCGTGCGCGCGCGCACCGTGGTCAACGACCGCAACTACTATTCCCAGTATTCCTCCAATCTGTCCGTGCGTACCGCGCCGAAGCAGGCAACCGGTCTTGCCGTTGCCGGCACCACCGACGACGCGGTGAACCTGCGCTACAGCAAAGTTGCCGGGGCGGAAGGGTATGAAATCTGGCAGTATGACAACGCGAAGCTCAAATGGATCTATATCGGCGCGTCCGAAACGACGACCTACACTGTCGGCGATCTGGCGCCGCAGTCGTCCTATCGCTTTAAGATCCGCGCCTATCATACCGTCAACGGCACCAAGCTGTGCGGCGCGTATTCCGCCGAAGTGACGGCACAGACGCTGATGGCGCCGGTTTCCGGTCTGCAGTTTGATTCTGCAACGGGTACCACGCTGGTCCTTTCCTGGACGCCGATCTCCACCGCCAGCGGCTACCGTGTGGAATTGCACGAACTGGATGAGACCGCGGCAAAAACGGTCAACACCACGCCCGCGCTCGTCAGCGGCCGGATGCAGGCGACCATTGCGTCGCTCAAGGAAAACACGGCCTATGTGGTCTCGGTGCGTCCGCTTTACGGTACCGCTATCGGCACAGAACAGACGCTGGTGGCGAAGACCGCACCGGCAAAGCCGCAAAATGTGAAAGCCAACAAAGCCACCGGCGGCATCTCCCTTTCCTGGCCGGCCGTGGCGGGCGCTGAGGGCTATGAAGTGAGCAAATTCATGTCCGGCAGCAACTGGAAAACGATCGGCTATACGCCGGACTGCTCGTTTGCCGACAGCGACGTGATCACCGATACGTCCTATACCTACCGCGTGCGCGCCTACTATCAGATCGGCGACACCAAATGCTTCGGCGAACCGTCCGATCCGGTTTCCGAAAAACCGATGCCGGGCGCCGTTACAGGCCTTGCGGCGTCTGATATTTCCGAAACGATGTTCCTGCTGCGCTGGAACACCCCGGGCAGCACCACCAGCTACCGGATCACCTGCAGCGAAGACGGCGGTGCGGAACGCACGCTGCCCGATCAGGTCACCATCAGCGGCGCCACCACCAGCTTGCAGGTCAGCGGCCTGACGGCAGGTGCGAGCTACACGGTCAAAATCTATAACACCGTCAATGACACCCAAAGTCTGCCGGCCACGATCACCGTGACCACCATGCCCGCCAAAGTCACCGGCCTTTCGGCCGCGGCCAACGGCGCGGACGCCGTCGTTTTGAACTGGACGGCTGTCCGCGGCGCAGAGCGCTATGAAGTTCAGCGCGGCTCCGCTTCCGGCGCCGATTTCGTCACGGTTGCCACCAACGCCATGCCGCCCTACACGGTCACCGGCCTTGCGGCTTCCACAGAATACACCTTCCGTGTGCGTGCGGCAAATTCCAACAGCGGCATCGCCCAGACCGGCGTGTTCTCTGATGCGGTCAAGGGCAAGACCAACGCCGGCTCCGTCACCCCGGGCGGCCCGGTTGCGCCGACCAATCTGCAGGCGCAAGATACTTCGTCCGGCACGGCCTACAGTGTAAAGCTGACGTGGAGCGGTGTCAACGGCGCCTCCGGCTACAGCGTTTCCATCAACGACGGCAGTTGGCGCGAACTCGGCAACACCACCACAACGAACTATACCGCGACGAGTCTGACGGCCGGCAAGACCTACAGCTTCTATGTCCGTTCCTATACCGGTTCCGGCAGCACGGCGGTTTATTCCAATCCGTCCAATACCGCCTCTGTTACGGTGGGCGGCGGCTCCGCACCGTCCACACCGTCCACACCGGCGACCGATCTGCCGACGTCGAACACACCGCTGACCAACCTCACGGTGAAGGCTGATGAAAACGGCCGCAACTACACCGTGCGCTGGAGCGACGTCAGCGGCGGCTTCTACACCGTGCAGATGCTCGACCCCAAAACCAACCAGTGGGTCACCGTGCGTGAACGGCTGACAACTGCCCGCGTTTCACCCGACATCATGTCCAGCGATCTGTCGATTTCCTGCACACCCGGCAGCGACCAGGCCACCACAGTGAGCTGGTCCGCCTACAGCGGCGCCACCTCCTACGAAGTGCGCAACGAAGTGGTGATGAACACCAATGAATGGGTCAGCAAAGTCCGCGCGTCCGGCACTTCCGCCACGCTGCGTCTGCCGCCAAACAGCGAGCAGCGCATCCGCGTCAGTGCGATCGGCAACGTGAAATTCCGCATCTATGCGCTCAACAGCGCCGGCACGTCCTGCCTTGCCTATTCCGAATATACCGCGCAGAACGTCTATCTGACCTCCTGCGACTATACCTACCGCACCCTGGCGGCGCCGTCCTTCTCTTCCGGCGCGTCCGCAGGTGTTAAGGAAGCCTATGCGCTGATGCTCACCCAGGCGATCAACAACACCCGCATGGAGACCGGTCGGGTCACCATGAATGCTGTGACAAGCAGTGTTGCGACCGCTTCGATGATGGGCGTGTCGGACAGCTTCAACAACTCCAAAACGATCTCCTGCACCTATCAGGGCGGCACGGGCACAGCAACGGTGACCGCGACAGAGAACGGAAAGACCACCGGAAATTCCAGCAACTTCTCCATGCTGCAAACGATCATCGTCCCGTCCGACGGCAGAACCTATCTGTATGACCAGCACAATCTGTCCACATTCCAAAACTATGTGGACGGCGTTTCGGTCAGCACGAGCGGCGACAAAACGGTGGTGACCCTGACGCTCAAACAGGAATCTGTGACCACGGGCAAGGATATGGTCTATCATCCGTCGCTGGTCGGCTCTGCTGTGACCGCGGAAGGTCTGCAGGATCAGATTGAAAAGGAATCCGCCGTAAGAGATGCCAGCGCCTCGGTTGGCGCCTCCACAATCAAAGCCACTATCAACAGCAGCTATACGCTCGATGCGCTGGAAATCAGCAACCCGTATTCCCTGACTGTCAAGAGTACTGTGGGTACGATCAACAGCCCCGTCAAACTGACCTATAACTATACCTTTACCCGCTGAGCGAAAGGAAACCCTCTATGACCAATAAAAAACTGCTGCAGCTCGTTGCAATCGTCGTGGTCGCGGCTGCGATCTTTACCACAATATTGCTTGTCGGGCTGAAGAAAATCAACACCCGGCCGGTTCCGCCCACCGACAGCACGCTGCCGAGTGAACCGGCAAGTACCACACTGCCGACCACGAGCGACACCCAGCCCGCTGTCACCATCGACGGCAACGTGATCGGCGGCGACACCAACCCGACCTTCCCCACCACCGGCACACCCACGACCACCGCAGCGCCCACCTCCGCCGCGTTTTCCGTCCCCCAGGACAAAAGCAGCGTGATCCGTACCTATGTGAACGCGGTCAACGCGCTCAAGGCGACGCCGGCGTTTACGCTCGAAAAAAGCCAGACGCTTAATGTGGTGATCGATGAGATGACGCCGTCGTCGATGCGCTCGCTGGCCAACAAAATCATTGCCGGCAACCAGAAAGCACCCGAGACGTTCACATTTTCCGGCGGCTCCGACGCCTCCAGCGGCAAATCGGCAACCTTTGTGGTTGCTCCGGCCGGAAAAAACGCGTCGCTCGATCCGGCCATTGTGCAAAGCGCCACCGCGTCGCCTGCGGCGGACGGCGGCTGCACGCTGAAGCTGACGCTCGGCGCCGACACCCAAACGCTCACCGCGCCGCCGGCAAAGCTCGGCGCGGCGATGGACGTGCTGACGGTGGAATCGATGGGCCTGCCCTCGACGGCCAAAATCGAAGAGATGACCGTCCAGTATGACAACGCCACCATCACAGCCACGCTGGACAAGGACGGCCGCATCACACAGATGGAACATCACCTGTATGTCACCGACGCCACCGCCAACGGTTCCTATGTCATGAGCGTCACGGCGCGGATGCACGGCGACGCAGTGACCGAGTATCGGATCACCTATTAAGACGTGCGTTTTTTCCGAAAAACGATTGACTTTGTTTTTGGGGAATGCTATAATAAAACCAATCAAACACACGGAGGTACCCACTATGGATAAATTTAAGAAGATTGCCAAAATCGTTGCCATCGTTGCTGCGATCGCTGCCGCCGTTGTCGGTGTGTATGTCGCCGTAACAAAGCTGATTGAAAAGAAGAACGCCAAGGATGCGGACAACAGAGAAAACTATGTTTCCTGCGCCTGCTTCGACGGTGACTTCATTTCCGAAACAACAGTTGCATAACCTGAACCGCGAATCGGGACTTGAAGCTGCTTCCTTCAAGCCCCGCTTTTCTTTGTAAAGGAGACGAAAGAGAATGAAAGAAAAGCTTTCCGCAAAAAACTACATCGGCTATACCATCTGTGACACCGCCAACAATCTTGCGTTCTGTGTCATGGGCACCTACCTTGCTGCCTACTGCACCGACATCCTCGGCATCACCGGCGCCGTTGTTACCGCAATTTTCTGGGTCGCCCGTATTTGGGATGCGATCAACGACCCGATGATGGGCACCATCGTGCAGCGCAAAAAGCCCGGTAAGGGCGGAAAATACCGTCCGTTTATCCTCTGGTCGGGCTTTCCGCTTGCTGTGTCGGCTGTGCTGGTCTATACACATTTTACCGACAATCTCACCTTCAACACCATCTATGTTGCCGCAACCTACATTTTGTACGGCATGATTTATACTGTGATGAGCGTGCCCTATGGCTCGCTGGCTATGGTCATGACCGACAAGGAAAACGAACGCTCCAACCTTTCGGTCTGCCGTGCAATCGGCGGCGGTTTTGGTAATATTCCGCAGCTTCTGTTCCCGATCCTTGTGATGACCAACGGACAGCAGATGGACGGCCAACGCCTGTTTTACGCCATGTGCATCATTGCCGTAATGATGATGATCATCTACGTCTTCTCTTACCGTTGGACAAAGGAGCGCCCGGAGCTGCTGCAAATTTCCAACGAGCAGGTGCACATCACCGCCACGCTCAAGGATATCGTCAAGGACCGTGCGTTCGTTACCATGAGCCTGATCGGCGGCCTTGTGATCGCGCTGCAACTCTATATCAACTCCGCGAACGTCTATCTGTTTAAAGACTTTTATCAAAAGAGCGGCTTCGGTACGATCTATCTTGTAATTTCCTATCTTCCGATGGCGCTGATGATTCCGTTTGCCAACAAGATGATCCGCAAATGGGGCAAAAAAGAGATCTGCCTCGTCGGCTTCATCATCTCCGCCGTTGCGGCCGCGATCTGCTGGATCGGCCATTTCACCAATATTTGGGTCTATATCGCGCTCGCGTTCTTTATCAATCTCGGCATCGGCTTTGTCGTGCTGGAGGTTTGGGCCATGTGCGGCGATATCGTCGACCATCAGGAATGGGTCACCGGCAAACGCGAGGAAGCGACCAACTACGCCGTGTTCACCTTCATGCGTAAAATGGGTCAGGCGCTGGCCGCCATTGTGCCGCTGCTGATCGGTGTGATCGGCTATGACAAAACCGCCATCGGCGCCCAGTCGCAAAAGGTGCTCGACGGTATCTACAACGTGGCAACCCTCGGCCAGTTGCTGCTGATCGTGCTGATGCTTGTTCTGATTTTGCTGTATCCGCTCAGCAAGAAAAAGACCGAACAAATGCAGCAGGAACTGCAGGCGCAGCGTGCAGCCAAGCTTGCGAACGACTAAAACAAAAACCGCCTGCGGGCGGTTTTTTGTTTCGTGCACAGTGCATAGTGCTTAGTGTTTAGTGACGCGTCGGACAATGTGCATTACGGCAAAAGAATTCCCGCGCAGGGAGTTGAAAATGAAAATTGATAATTGATAATTGTATCGTCGGCCGCTATGGACCTTACCTTTGCACCAAGTCGACGGAGCGCCGATCGCTGCAAAGGCGTCCCCGCTTGCGGGGCGCGGGTCTCCGGTGGAGACCTCAAAAGGCGACGCCTTTTGAAGCGCCGACCGAGTTGCGGGTGTCCAGTGGACACCTCGCGAAGCGAAGCAACGACCGAGGTTGCGGGT